>JBDHQG010000416.1:0-4513 GCA_039806925.1 Limisphaerales bacterium | reverse complement strand
TCCCAGCAGTCCAAAGGCGCGGTTCAGTGGCCGGTGATCGATGTTCAGCTCCACTTCGGTTTTCGGGCTTGCTCTGCGGCTTCCCTGAATCTGCGGGAGATACATGGCTGGCGCGTTTCTCATGTCACTCGAAGCGCAGGCGCGGGTTGAGCCAGACGAGCACGACGTCGGCGATGAGGTTCAGCACGACGATCAGGGTGGCGTAGAACAGCACGAGCCCGACAACGAGCGTCAGGTCGCGGTTGAACGCCGCCGTGACGAAGAACCGTCCCATGCCAGGAATATCAAAGATCTTCTCAACGATGAACGAGCCGGTGACCATGCTCGCCGTCACCGGTGCCGTGAGCGTGACGACTGGTTGAATCGCGCCCTTGAACGCGTGCTTGAAGATGACTCGCCATTCGGTCGCCCCTTTCGCGCGCGCGGTGCGGATGAAATCCTGCGAGAGAATCTCCATCATGCCCGTGCGCGCGATGCGCGACGTGTAGGCCGCGTAGTAACCGCCCAGCGTGAGCGCGGGCAGCACGCGGTCGCTCATGAAGAACCAGCCGGAGCTGTTGAACCAGCCAAGCGTGATGCCGAACAACAGAATCAGGAGCGGCCCCATGACGAACGTCGGCAGGCAGATGCCCAGCGTCGCGAGCGACATGGGCACGTAATCGGTCGCGGAGTTGGGTCGCAGCGCCGCGACGAAGCCCATGATCATGCCGATGGTCAACGCCACCGCGAGCGCGTAGCACCCAAGTTCGAGCGATACCGGGAACGCGCCGGCGATGAGTTCCGTGACCTCCCAGCCGGCGTACTTGAACGACGGACCGAGATCGCCCTGCAACAGTTTGACCATGTAGTCGCCGTATTGCGCCCACACTGATTTGTTCAACCCATAATGCGCTTCGAGCTGTTTCTTGATCTCCGGCGTGGTGGCTTTCTCCGTGTCGAACGGGCCGCCCGGCGCAAGCTTCATGAGGAAGAACGTCATCGTGGCGATGATCAGCAGGACCGGGATGGTCTGGAGAAATCGTCTGAGGATGAAACGGAGCATGGTTCAGTTCTCCTCCTCTTCGAGCCACACCTTGTGCCACGGATGATTGTCCAGGATGGTCGGATACCAGCCTTTCACGCTCGGATGAATCGCGTAAACGCGGGTGTAGAAATAGATCGGAATCACCGGCATCTCGTCAAGCAGGATGGCTTCGGCCTGCTGAAAGACTTCGAGGCGCTTCGCCAGATCCGCCGTGCGTCCCGCCTCGCGAATCAGCCGGTCGTATTCCGGATTCGACCATCGGGAATCGTTGTTGCCGCCGCCGGTCAGCCACATGTCGAGGAACGAATTCGGGTCCGGGTAATCGCCAATCCAGCCGTAGCGCGCGACCTGGTAATTCCCCGTCTTCTTCGAGTCGAGATACACCTTCCACTCCTGGTTGAGCAGGCGCGCGTCGATGCCCAGGTTCTTCTTCCACATCTCCTGAATCGCCTCCGCGATCGCGCGGTGTGATTCCAGCGTGTTGAACAGGATTTCGACCGGCGGCATGTTCGCGCCGTTGGGATAGCCGGCCTCGGCGAGCAGCTTCTTCGCGCCCGCAATGTCGAAGAGAAACCGCGCGCGCGACGTGTAGCCCGCCGTGCCCGGCGGCGTGAAGTGGAACGCGGGAATCTGCCCGCCGCGCGTCACGTTTTTCACGATGGCCTCGCGGTCGATGGACATCGCCAGCGCGCGCCGCACGCGTTTGTCGTTCAGCGGCGGCTTGGCCGTGTTGCAGATGTAGAAGTAAGTCCCGAGAAACGGCTCAATGCGCAGGAGTTCCGGATACTTCTCCCGGTACGTGTCGATCTTCATCTGCGGCAGCTCATACGTCTTGTGCAGCTGGCCGGAGCGAAAGGCGCGCTCGTCCGTGTCCGAACTCTCGATGGAGTAGAGATAGATCTTGCTCAGCTTCACGTTCGCCGCGTCCCAGTAATTCGTGTTCCGCCGCACGATGATGACGTGGTTCACCTTCCATTCCTCGAGTTCAAACGGGCCGTTGCCCACGTAGCGGCCCGGTTTCGTCCAGCGATTGCCGCGCTCGTAGACCGGGCCGTACTTCTCGATGGTCGGCAGGTGCAGCGGGAACCACGAGTAATGCAGCAGCAAACCGAGGAAATACGGCGTCGGCGAATTCAGCGTCACCCGAAGCGTGTGATCATCCAATGCCTTCACGCCGACCTGGTCGAAGTCCGTAATCTTGCCGGTGTTGAACTCCTCCGCGCCCTTCATCACGAAGAGCATGTAGGCGTATTCGGACGCCAGCGAGGGCGTGAGCGCGCGACGATATGTGCGCACGAAATCATGCGCGGTCACCGGATCGCCATTCGACCAACGCGCGTTCTTGCGGAGATGGAACGTGTAGATGGTCTGGTCTTCCGAAAGCTCCCAACGCTCCGCCGTGCCGGGCTGGGGCGTGACACCGCGCGGGTCTTCGCTCACCAGACCTTCGAGCAACGCCATGATGACGTGATGCTCGGGCACGCCGGTGACGACGTGGGGATCGAGATTGGCGGGTTCCGTGCCGTTGTTGACGTGGAGAATCTGCTCGCGGTTGCCGGACGCGACGCGCGATTCCCTGCGGCCACAACCGCAGAGCACGGCAAGGGCAACAACGATGACCAACGCGCGCGTCATGCGCCGGGATGATTCTTTGCGGATCGTGCGGATGAAAAGACTAAAGTTCAAACCCGCCATACGCGGGGTGCATCTGGGGCCTGTTGCCCAAAGCCCGGACCGCGACCGGTCCCCGGTCGCAGCGGGTCGGGGTACAAGAGCATGTTTGAAATTCCACAGATTTCCGACCCGGCCACGCGCTGCGAGCCGGGACGGCTCGCGGTCCGTGAACTCCTCTTTCGTTTGGGCGACACGCCCTCTGGATGCGCCCACTCTGATCTCAGCAGGACGGCAGGAGGAGCGTGAGCCTCAACATCCCGGCTTCTATCCATGCTGGAATTCGGAATCTTTTCGTTCATGCCAGCACATCATGAATCACGTCGCCATGCACGTCCGTCAGGCGGCGGTTCGCGCCGTTGTGGCGGAACGTGAGCTTCTCGTGATCGATGCCGAGCAAATGCAGAATCGTGGCGTGCAGATCGTAGCAATAGGCGCGGCCGAACTTTGCCTTCCATGACCATTCGTCGCTTTCGCCGCAGGCCACGCCGGGTTTGATGCCCGCGCCCGCCAGCCACGACACCGAGGTGCCGCCATTGTGATCACGACCGGTGCCGCCCTGGCTGAAGGGCATCCGCCCAAACTCCGTGCTCCAGATCAGCAGTGTGTCCTCGAAGAGCCCGCGTGATTTCAAATCCTTGATCAGCGCCGCCACAGGCTTGTCCGTCGCGGCGGTCATCGGCGGCAGCTCCTTCTGGATGTTTGCGTGATTGTCCCAATTGCCCGTCGGCCCGCCCTGCCCGCTCCAGACCTGCACGAAGCGGACTCCACGTTCGATCATCCGCCGGGCGAGCAGGCAGCTGCGGCCGAAATCTTCCGTCACCTTCTCGTCGAGACCGTAGAGCCTGCGCGTCGCTTCCGTTTCACCAGCCAGATCCAGCGTCTCCGGCGCGCTGAGCTGGAGCTTCGCGGCTAGTTCGTACGAGGCAATGCGCGATTCGAGCCGCGAATCGCCCGGCCATTGATCGAGATGACGACGGTTGAACTTGTTCAACAGGGCCAGCCCATCGCGCTCGCTTTCCTTCGTGATGTATTTCGCCGACGCGGGCGGGAAGAGATCGTGAATGGGATTCGGCGCGCTGGGCTTGATGATCGTGCCCTGATGCGACACCGGGAGAAAGCCCGAGGAGAAGTTGCCTTTCTGGTTGTAGGGAAGCCCCTTCGAGTCCGGCAGCACCACGAACGTCGGCAGATTCTCCGTGAGCCCACCCAGCGCATACGACACCCACGCGCCGAGACACGGGAAGCCGGGCAGCAGAAACCCGGTGTTCATCATGTAGCTGGCGGGGCCGTGAACATTCGTCTTCGATGCCACGGCCATGAGGAAGGCGAGGTCGTCCACGCACGTCGCGACGTGCGGATACACCGAGCTCACCCAGCGCCCGCACTGGCCGTGCTGCTTGAACTCGAACGGGCTTTTCAGCACCTCGCCCGGCACGCTCGTCGCCGCCTCAATGCGCTGGCCGGACACTTCGAACTTCTGTCCATGCCGCCGCGCGAGCTCGGGCTTGTAATCGAAGGTGTCCATCTGGCTGACACCGCCGTTCATGAAGAGCTGGATGATGCGCTTCACCTTCGCGCGATGGTGAATGCCGCCGTTCAAATCGGCGCGCGGCTTCAACGGCGAATCCGCCGCGAGCAATCCGTGCTGACCGAGGAGATGGACCATCGCGACGCCGCCGAGCCCGCCGCCGAAACGCCAGAGGAAATCCCGGCGCGATGGAAGGGGCCCGTCAAACTCCGGCGATGGCGGCTGGTCGTTCATTTCTTTTCCGCGGCGGAGGTGTGGTCGTGAAGAATCTTCCAGCCCTCCGCCGT
>JBDHQG010000415.1:0-4517 GCA_039806925.1 Limisphaerales bacterium | reverse complement strand
CACCAGCGCGCTGATCTGGCTCCTGGTCGCGGCGGTGTCATGGCTGCTCAGCGGCCCCAAGCACCACGCGCATCTGTATGTGAACTACTTCGTCACCGGGTTCATGATGGCGGGCTTCCAGCAGCTTGGTCAGTTCAACCTGATGATCAAGATGGTGCCGCCGGAGAACAAGGCGCACTACATCTCCGTTTACTTCAGCTTCACCAACATGCTGATCGCGATGGGGCCGTTGCTGGGCGGCGTGATTCTCAACGGGCTTCCGGCGGACGCCGGGAATCTCTTCGGCCAGCCGCTGACCCGGTATCATGTGCTCATCGTGGGCTCGCTCGCGCTCTGCCTGCTCACGCTGCATCTCCTGCAAACGGTGCGCGAGCCGGCGGAGCGGAGCGTGAAGGAGCTGGTGCTCGTGATGCGGAACATGCGCGAGTTCAACCCCGTGCTGGGCGTGGCGACCATCGCCGAGTTCATGTTCACCCCGCGGGGATTGAGCCGGCTCGCGCACGTCTCGCTGCGGACGCTGCGCCGCCAGACCAACGTGGTGTCGGACGTGGGCGAGGAACTCGTCGAGGAAGGCTGGCGGGCCATCAAGCAGCCGTTGAAGGCGTTGACCGGAAGGGACGACGATGACGAACGGGAGGAACCGCCCCGCAAGGAGCCGCCCGCGCGGCGGAATTGAAAATCAACCGCGGTAGAGGATGAAGATGCCGTAATCAGTGACCCAGTCGCGGGTCTCCAGATCGCGATGCGCGTAGTTGAACGTCTCGATCTTCACGATGTTCGCCTCGCCGATCTTGTTGATGAAATTGGTCACGACATCATCAAAGTGATCCTTGCCCACCTCCACGCAGTCGAAATGCCGGATGCATTTCGTGCGGAGGATGACGCCCTCGTGCGCGGAGGCTTCGAGCGACTTCAGCGGCTTGGCAATGAGCGGCTCGGGCGCCTTTTCCCGCTGCGGAACGACGAAGTGCTTCACTTCCTTGGCCGCGGCGGAGGTCGAAATGGGATTCACAATCCTGGGGCCGGCGGAAGGATCGTCTCCCGCCCCGGCGGGAATGATGAGGCTCCCGCCGCAGGCGGGGCATTGAATTTCCGAGCCCGCCCCGGAGGCGTCCACGGTCAAATCCTGATCGCAATGACGGCACTTGAAGTTGATGTCCATAAACCCAGTTGCGTTTGATTGTGAGGAATCGCCTGGAGCGTAGTCCCGCGCCAGAACGCGCGCGAGGAAAATCTCTCCCGCCGCGGGCCTCCGGCGACGCACCTGGCCGCCGCCCGGACCGCGACCGGTCCCCGGTCGCAGCGGGTGAAGCGCACCGGCAGCGTGGAAGTTTACCGCCATCGCCGTCCGGGCCACGCGCTGCGAGCCGGGACGGCTCGCGGTCCGATGTGGGCGTTGGGACAGCACGCCCTTCAGATGCGTCCTGCTTCGCGGCGCCAACAGGAGGCTCAGTTCACGAACATGAATTCGTTGCTGTTGAACAACAGGCGGCAGGCGTTCGCCAGGCCGTGGCGCCGGGCGTGGGCGATGAAGTCTCGGGCTTCCGCGCGCGTCGGGGCGCGCCCGAGGGCAAGCGCGAAGGCGAGGCGGATCTGATCGCGCGGCGTCCGGGCTTCGCGTTGGAGCCGTTCCGCGAAGTGCTCGCTCTGCCGGACAACGAAGGCGTTGTTCAGCATCGACAGCGCTTGCAGGGCGGTGACGGAGGAGCTGCGCGCCGGGGCGAGTTGCGACGCCTCGGGGCAGTCCAGGGTGTCCATGAACGGATCGGGCAGTGTGCGAAACAGGAAGCGATACACGCTGCGGCGGCGGATGTCCGGGCTGTCGATGTCGAATTTCGCGTAGTCGACGACCGGCGTGACGTGGATGCCGGGCGCGAGCGTGAAGTGTTTGACGGAGGGGCCGCCCATGGTGAGATCGATCTGGCCGGAGACTTGGAGCATGGAATCCCGGAGGGATTCGGCATCAAGGCGGGTCCGGTTCATCCGCCAGAGGAGCCGGTTGTCGCCGTCCCGGGCCGCGAACTCCGGCACACCGGCCGAGGATTGCCGGTAAGTCGCGCTGGTCACGATCAAACGGTGGAGCGCCTTCAGCGAGCCTCCGTGTTCGCGAAGCCAGACGGCCAGCCAGTCGAGCAGTTCGGGATGGCTCGGCGCGCCGCCCATCACGCCCAGATCGTTGGGTGTATCGACCAGCCCGCGGCCGAAGTGGTAGTGCCACACCCGGTTCACAATGGCCCGCCAGGTCAGGGGATTGTGTTCATCCACGATCCATTCCGCCAGGGCCGCGCGGCGCGCGCCTTCGTCCCCGGGATCGGCCAGGGCGAATTCCGCCGGCAACGCCTGGATGGCGGAAAGGGCGCCGGGCCTGGCGATCCCTTCTGGTTTGTTGATGTCGCCGCGCCGCAGAATTTGAACGACACGCGGCGTCCTGGCGGGCACGAGCCCGCCGTCCGGCGTGAAGTCGCTCGCGCCGGCGTAAACCAGCCGGGGACGGGGCAGGGCGGCGAGCTCCCGCACGAGGCGTTGATGGAGGAAGTAGCGCGCCAGTTCCATCCGGGTGCCGGCGTCGCGCGAGGCCGGCGGAGTGTCCAGGATGCGGGCGACATTTTCAGGGAGCGCGGTGGCCCGCACGGGACGATCCGATGTCGTCACTGATAATCGGGCCCGGCCGATCAGATGACCGCCGCCGTGAAGTTGGCCGAGCAGCACCATCAGTTCGGTGTTGGTGGTGATGAGCGCCGGGCTGGCCGCGAATTCCAGCACGGCGTGGTGGGATTGCCCGACGCGCGGGTGGATGCCCCAGGCGGTCTTCGGCTTCGCGTCGATGGCGTGCGCGATGCCCCAGCCGCTTTGATCGAAATCCGCGCTGGCATGGCCGATCTCCAGCTGCCTCCACGGCGCGTCGGCCTGCTCGCGCGCGAGGATCTGAATCTCGCTGACGTGCAGGTTGCCATTGTCCTGACGGCCCGGCCCCTTGTGGGGCAGGCTTTCATCGGTGAGAACTTCGAGCCGGAGCGCGGTCGGCCCGGCCACGGGGCTGCGAAACTGGAAGACGTAGGTGTCCGTCTCGGGGCGCCGCCCGCTGGCGAGAACCGAGCGGTCGGCCTGGACCGTCAACGTGGAGCCGTTCGAGGACGCCGCGGAACGGATGGCAATGTTCGTCCAGGCGGCAAAGGTGGCGGCGAGGCCGCGCTCCCATCCGGCGAGTTCCGACGCCGTGTCTGCATCAAGGAGCTGCTTGACCGCGGTCGTCGCGTCTCGTTCCAGCAGCCGTTGTTGCCTCAGCAGCGACTGGCGTCGCGCATGGATGGCGGGGTCGGCATCGAACACGCGATCCGCCCGATCAACGCCGGCGAAGACGGCCTGGAGATTGTAGTAATCGCGCTGGCTGATGGGATCGAATTTGTGATCGTGGCAGCGCGCGCAGTGGACGGTGAAGCCGGTGAACGTGGACATCGTCGTCGCCACCATGTCGTCGCGATCCAGATTGCGTCCGGCCTGGCGGTCGAGCGTGTCCTCGCGAATATCGCGCAGCGAGCTCTCATCCCACGGCCCGGCCGCGATGAATCCGAGCGCGACGGTGGCCTGCGGGTCGCCGGGAAACAACACGTCGCCGGCCAGCTGCTCGCGCACAAACCGGGCATAGGGCCGGTCCTCGTTGAAGGCGCGAATCAGGTAGTCGCGATAAGGCCAGGCGTTCGTACGGATGCGATCCTGATCATTGCCGTGCGTCTCGGCGAAATGAACGACGTCCATCCAGTGCCTTGCCCAACGCTCGCCGTAGCGCGGGCTGGCGAGCAGCCGGTCAACCGCGGCTTCGTAGGCCTCGGGCCCCTTGCTGGCGAGGAAGGCGCGGAGTTCCCCGGGCGATGGCGGCAGCCCGGTGAGGTTGAAGGTGACCCGCCGCAGCGCCGTGGCGCGATCCGCCTCGGGCGAAGGCTTCATGCCGTTGCTCGCGAGGCGATCGAGGATAAACGCGTCGATTGGATTGCGCGCCCGGCGCGGATCATCGCGTGCGGGGACGACGGGTTTTGAGATCGGTTGCAGCGACCAATGGCTGCTGTTGGTGGAATCCGGGGCGGAAGTTGCGCGGAACCCGGCGGACAACATCAGCGTGGTGGCGACGGCGATCCGGAACCGGACGGATAATCTCGGACGACTCGGAAGATTCCCATCCGGCATGGCCGGTTCAGATGACCGTCGGAGGACGCGCATGGAATTGATCGCGAGTTTCGGTGGCGGGCGATTCGAGGTCAACCGCCAAGTGTCGGGACTTGTTTCAAGAGGCGTGTGCCCAAATCAAAACAGATGGGGCGCGTCGCTCCGCGCGCGCCGGACAAAGGGTCTAAGCTGGGACGATGCAGAAGAAAATTATGGGAGCGCAGCCGCCCCGGCTGTTGTCCGGCACGCCCTCGTGCCGGACACGAGCGCGCCGGGCGCACCGAATGGTCTGTGCCGGTGGCGCGTTGGAGCGGGGCGCGGGGGCGCGGCCCCGCTGCGCCCGAGGCGGGCGCGCT
>JBDHQG010000414.1:0-4524 GCA_039806925.1 Limisphaerales bacterium | reverse complement strand
AAAGACGCGGCGTTGATCGAGATCAGCACCGCAGCGCTGCCGTAGCAGCGTGCCGCCAGCATCCTGCTGGCGGAAACGTGCGGCCGATTGCGGCGATCTTGCTGGTGGGCGGACGCGATGGCGCCATCGGACGCCTCTGCCGGCGAGACGCCGGCAGCACGCTGGCTCTGCCGGCTTGTTACCTGCGGATGCTCTCGCTAATCTTCCGCTGTTGAAATCGAAGAAAAAACATTCCAGCCGCGCCGGCCAGTCCGGCGCGGCTGCTTCGTCTCCAGCTCCAGTGCCGGACGTTTCCTCCGGCTCCAGGCGACGCTGGTTCCGTGTGATCGCGCTCCTCGTGCCTGTCGTTGGGTTGCTCCTGTTCGAGCTGTTGCTGCGCGCGTTCGGCGTCGGCTATCCGACCACGTTCTTTCTCAAGACCGAGGTGAATGGCCGCGCGATGTTCATCGAGAACCAGCGGTTTTCGCGCCGCTACTTCCCGCCCGGCCTCGAGCGCACGCCGCAGCCGGTGATGTTCCCGGTGGAGAAGCCGGCCGACACCCTCCGCATCTTCGTCCTCGGCGAATCCGCCGCGATGGGCGACCCGGAACCGGCCTACGGACTCGCGCGCATTCTCGAAGTGCTCCTGCGCGGGGCGATGCCCGGAAAAAAGATCGAAGTCATCAACGCCGCGGTCACCGCGATCAACTCCCATGTCGTCCGCGAAATTGCGAGGGACTGCGCGGGCAAGGGCGGCGATTACTGGATTCTCTACATGGGCAACAACGAGGTCGTCGGCCCGTTCGGCGCGGGGACGGTCTTCGGCGATCAGACGCCTGGCCTCGGCGTGATTCGCGCGAACCTCGCCCTCAAGTCCACCCGGCTCGGCCAGCTCTTCGATGCGCTGCGATACCAGTTCGGCGCGAAGTCCGGCGCGCCCACGAGCTGGGAGGGGATGGAGATGTTCCTGCACCAGCAGGTCGGACGCAACGATCCGCGGCTCGCCAAAGTTTATGCGCACTTCGAGGCGAATCTCCGCGACATCATCCGACTCGGCGAACGTTCCGGCGCGAAGGTCATCGTCAGCACTGTCGCGGCGAATCTGAAAGATTGCCCGCCGTTCGCGTCGCAACATCGCGCCGGCTTCGGTGGCGCGGAGCAGGCGGATTGGACGAAGGCGGGCGACGCTGGGATCGCGTTCGAAACGAAGAGTGACTTCGCTACGGCGCTGAAGGAATACGAACGCGCGCTGAAGCTGGACGATCAATTTGCGGAGACGTGGTTCCGCGCGGGACGCTGTCAGCTCGCGCTCGGCCGGTTCGATGAAGCGCGGAAGAGCTTCGGGCGCGCGCTGGACCTGGATGCGCTCCGCTTTCGCGCCGACCCGGAGATCAATCGCCTGAACGCCAGTGCGGCGAAGGATCGCGCGACGGTGGACGCGGTCAGCCTCATCGGCACCAACAGCGCGAACGGCATCGCCGGCGAGGAGCTGCTTTACGAGCATGTGCATTTCAACTTCGCCGGGAACTACCTGCTGGCTCGCGCGTACGCGGCGCAGATTCTCGGCGATGCGACGAAGACGGCGAAGCTGTTGCCGGCGGAGGAATGCGCGCGGCGCCTCGCGTTTACGGATTTCAATCGCTACCGCGTGCTGGATGAAGTCCGCGAGCGTCTGAGGCAGCCGCCCTTCAACACCCAGTTGAATAACGTCGAACGCGACGCGCGACTGGGACGCGAACTGGCGAAGCTTGATCGCGCATCGTTCAGCAATGCCGTGCAGATGTATGAACAGGCCGTCGCGCAGTCGCCGGATGACGCGGTGCTGCACGAGAACTACGCCACGCTGCTTCAGGATTTCGGGCGCGAGCCGGATGCGCAGAAGCACTGGCACCGCGTCATCGAATTGCTGCCGCACAGCGAGGTGGGTTTCTATGGCCTGGCGAATCTGCTCGATGCTCAAGGGCACTCGATGGAGGCGGTGGCGTTCTTCCGTGAGGCGCTGCGTCGCCGGCCCCAGGCCGCTGAGACGCGGAATGGCCTTGCGCTGGCGTTGGCGAACCTTGGCCGGTTTGAGGAGGCCATTGCTGAATACGAACAGTTGATTCGCCTCTCGCCCGGATTCGTCGAGGCGCGGATCAATCTCGGGCTCACGCTGGCCGGGCAGGGGAAATATCAGGACGCCGCGCGGCAGTATCTCGAAGTCATCCGCCTGCAATCGAACAACGTTCCGGCGCGGGTGAACCTCGGAAAACTTTTCGCGGTGCAGGGCAGGCATGCCGACGCGGCAAATTATTATCGCGAGGCGATCCGCCTGAAACCGGAGAGCGCCGTGGCGCACTACAATCTCGGCAACGCCTTGACGGCGCTCGGCGACGCGGATGCCGCGATGAGGGCCTACGCCGAGGCCGTCCGCCACGGGCCGACGCTGGCGGAGGCGCGCTATAATCTGGCGCTCGGCCTCGCGCGGCAGAATCGGAACGCCGAGGCGCTGGAACAGCTCGCCGAGGCGGTCCGCCTCAAGCCGCGCTTTGTCGAGGCGCGTTTCAATCTCGGCGTGGCCTACGCGAAATCCGGACGCTTCGCCGAGGCGGCGGAACAATTCCGGGAAACCGTCCGCCTCGATCCGAACAACGCCGTCGCGAAAAAATTCCTGGAGCAGGCGCAGGAGCGGTTGGCGCCGGCGCCGTAACACGCAGCTCAACTATGAAAGCCCAAGCCTCGTCTCGCCGGCAGCCCATGAGGCGAAACTCCAAGTCGAACAAACGGAAGGCTGGCTCAGGAGCCCGGGCACCGGCGGAAGGACGGGAGGAGGAGCTTGCTGAACCGTCGAGCCCCGTCTGTTACCTGCGCGAGTTCGATGACCTCTCGCCGTGCGTGTTGCCGGTTCAAATCAAGCGGGCCTACGATCCGGCATCGCCGGCGGATGGGACGCGCATGCTGGTGGATCGCCTGTGGCCGCGGGGAGTCTCGCGCCCGGCCCTGGCCATTGACGCGTGGCTGAAAGAAGTCGCTCCGAGCACGCCTCTGCGCCAGTGGTTTCATCGGGATTCGCGAAAAAGATGGCCGGAATTTCAGACGCGATACCGCGCCGAGCTGCGATCCAACGCCGGGGCCTTGCAACCGCTTTACGCGGCCATGCGGCGCGGAACGCTCACGTTGATCTATGGCGCGCGGGACACCGAACGTAATCATGCCGTGGTCTTGCGCGAGTTTTTGGTGAAGAACTTCCCGTCATCGGGCATCCAGTAGGCGAACGTTTTGACCCGCCAATGGTGGTTGGTTTCAGGCATGGAAGTGTGATTGAGCCCGATGTCCTGCGGGAATTTGTTGAGCTGTCCCGGAGGGACATCCGATTATAGCCCGGCGTTTCAACGCTGGGTGGCGTCCACCGACCGGGACCAGTCCCGAAGGGACGGTTGAACCTCCAGCCTCTTTCAACCCAAACTTCAACCGTCCCTTCGGGACGGAGGTTTTTGGTCCATCGTTCCCGGCGTTGAAACGCCGGGCTATTCTCAAACGTCCCTCCGGGACACGCGCCGCATTCCCGAAGGGCATTCCGGCCAAGCTGGAACGATGCAGTAGAAAATCGCGAACTGAAGGCTGCTGCGCCGGTAGGACAGCGCTTCCAGCCTGTCCAGAAGTTCTCCCACGCGATCACCGGACGGTTTGACTCAGTGACCATTCTTTTCCATTGCCCACCGCTTTGCAGGCCGGGACAGGCAGGATGCCCGTCCTACTTTCTACTGCATCATTCCGGCTAAGTCGCCGGGACGAAGCGCTGGAAGATCAGCGCCAGTGCGAAAAGCGCGACGAAGGTGATCAGGTTGGTGGTCGAGCCGTCCCACGCGGCGAGCAGATCGACCAGCGGAATTGCGGCGAGCAGGCCGGAGACGCAGCGTCCGATGTTGCGCTGCGGTGTCCAGAGCGCAAAGCGCAGGCAGCGCAGCATCCAGAGCGCGACGGCAATGGCGAGGATGGTGGCGCGCAGCTGGTTTGCGCCCTGGTTGACGATCCACGAGAACACCAGCGGGGCGGCGAGGAAGAGGCAGGGCCAGTGCTTCAGCGCGGCGAATGTGCTTTCCTTCCGCGCGATGTAGCTGAGACCGATGATGTACGCGGCCAGGACGATGGCGGCCCAGATGGTGTAGCCGATGATGCCAAAGCTTCCGGTCGATGCGGCCAGCAGGATCAGAAAGAACCGGCATGAGGCCATGAGCACCGGCGAGAAGGCGAAGATTTTGTGGATGGCGTCGTAGATGAGAATCGAGAGGACGAGAAAGATTGCGCAGAGGATTGATATCTTCCCGAACGGAACAACGCAGGCGAGGCCGGTTCCGATCCAGGCGAATCCCCAGCGCCAGACGGCGGCGGCGCTGATGGCGCCGGACGGGATCGGGCGTTCCGGGCGATGCTGCTGATCGAACTGCGCGTCGAACGCGTCGTTCAGATACATGCCGCCGAGGTACAGGCAGGTGGCGCCGAGGCAGAGCAGGGCGAGACCGTTCCAGCTGCCGGCGCCGGCGAGCCACCAGCCGGCAAAGCAGT
>JBDHQG010000413.1:0-4546 GCA_039806925.1 Limisphaerales bacterium | reverse complement strand
GCTGGCGGCAATGAAGCGTCCGACATTGTAACAGAAGCTGGTGCCGGTGCTGCGCAGGCGCGTCGGGAAAAGCTCCGGCAGGTAAATCGCGAATCCCGCGAAGAGCGCGAGCTGGCAGGCGCCCATGAGCGGCGTCAGCCAGTACACATGGCTCGTGCTGTTGAACACCTGGAAAAACGCCACCGTGGAGATCAGCGCGGCGATGAAGGCGATGGCGAAGGCCGGCTTGCGTCCGATCCCCTGCGCGAGCTTCGTCATGAGCAGCATGCCGGCGAACGCGCCGATGTTCTGGAAGATCGAATTGATGCCGATCCATTTGCCCCGTTCGCCGGCGATCTGTTCCACGGGAAGATTCTGCTCGCGCAGGGAGCGCTCGATGACCGGGCCGACCAGTTCCGGCGCGAAGAAGCCGATGCCCCACAGGCCGATGACCGCCGCCACGCACAGGAGCATTCCGCCAAGGGCCGGCCGGCGCCAGCGCGCCTCGCCCAGCAACGACGTGTAGGAGCCGAACGCCGCGCCCGTCCGCCTCCCTTCTTCGCGGGCCTTCAGCCACTTTTCCGGTTCCTTCAGCTTGATCTGGATGAACACGCAGAGAAAGGCCGGCACGGAGCCAATGAGGAACATCAGCTTCCAGGAGACGTCGGGAGAAATCGTCTTTTGCGACACCAGATGGCCCACGCCCATGCTGATCAATCCGGCAGTGACGTTTCCCACCGCCGAGAGCGCCTGAAGGGAACCCAGGGCGCCGGCGCGCGCGCGGTCCGGCAGCGAATCGGCAATCAGCGCCACCGCCAGGCCGAAGACGCCGCCAACTCCCAGCCCTGTGACGAACCGATAGATTGCGAAATCGATCCAGCCCTTGGACAACGCGGACAAGCCGGTGAACACGGAATACATCAGCACCGTCAGCGTCAGCGTCTTCGCGCGCCCGATCCGGTCGCCCACCGCGCCGAAGATCAATCCGCCCGTCGCCCAGCCCGCGACAAAAATCGCCGTCGCGTATCCGCCGTACTCGTTCGAATCCAGACCGGGAGGCAGCAGCGTCTTCATGGCCGCGCCACGGGCGAGAATGAAAAGCTGCTGATCGAGGCAGTCAAACATCCACGCCAGCGACGCCATCGCGAAAACGAACCAATGGTAGGAAGTCAGGTCGCGCCACCAGGGGCCGGAGGAAGAGGTTGCAGAATTCATTCGGGACAGTTCGGTTTGGAAATCGGGATGATACCTACACGTATTTTTCCGGTGGGCCAAGGGATATTTCCCGCAATCGACCGCCGGAGGCGCATCGTTTCAAGGTGGTCGCAGCGGAGTGCGCCCGTCCCCGGGCGCAGAAACATGAGAACGGATGACAGCTTCACTGGATTTCAAAGCATTTGGGTGACCGAACATTGCTGCGACCCGGGACGGGCGCACTCTGGCTCGTTTGGGCCACACGCCCTCAAGATGCGCCCCCAATGCCGTCATGTCGTCGGACCGCGAGCCGTCCCGGCTCGCAGCGCGTCGTCCGGACGACGATCCGTGCAGACTTCCGCGATGCTGGTGCGCTCCGCCCGCTGCGACCGGGGACCGGTCGCGGTCCGCGTGTTTGCGGCAACCCTATCGAGAGACGTCCGACTGCAGGTTCGCACAGCAACGCAGGCGCGTCGCAATGGTTGTCGGGAAAAAAGAACAGACCGCCACGCGGGCGGTCTGTTCGGAGGAAGTGTTTGCAGGAGTGTTTCCGTTCAGTCGCAGGGGACATACAGCCGGTAGAACTGCTGGCCAGTCGCCTCCCCAATGACAAAGGGCGGAGCCTGATCCCAGATCGTTTCCCACTGGCCGCCGGATAGCGAGGCGCGCGACTGCAACACACCCCGCCCGGACCAGGTGACGCTCAGCTGGCCGAACGGATCCGTCTCGAAGCTGAGCCGCCCCAGCGTGGCCGAGGGCGCATCGAACAGCGTGTAGATCAACCCGCCTGAATCGGGCGCGGTATCGACGGTTTGAAAACTCGTGTTCTCCGCGTCGAAAACGATCCCGATCACGGGCGCGGTGAACACAGGGAGCCCGTCGCCGGCGAAGGTGGCGCCGCGGGAGATGCGGAGCTCGAAATCGGTCCCCACGCCCGCCGGTTGGATGGCCCAGTCGAGGCCGTTGATGCCGCCTTCGTTGAACCCGCCGTTCTTCTGCTGATAACCGGAGCCGCCCTGGATCAACATCTCGGACCCGATGCGAAAGTTGTAGCCCGTGGCGGCGTTGTCGCCGTCCACGAAGATGTTGTTGTAGAAGATGGCGAGATCGCTGGCCGCATGAAGCGAGACGCGGATGAAGATGTGCGTGGCGTCGTTCGTGATGTAGATGCTTTGGTAATCGCTGGCCGTCGGCAGATCCACGGCGTCGGCGTGCGCCAGCGGAACGTCGGACCAGTCCCCGAACGCGCCGTCGATGAGGATCGTGGAGACAAACGGGGCCGACGTCCCGGGAGGAACCGGGTTGCCGAACAGGTCGCGAACGTTGATCACGCCCGCGCAGTGCAGCGTGCCGAAGACTTGCGCGCTCGTGGTCAGGATGACCTCCGACGGATTCTCCGGGTTGCGCGCCGCCGCCGTCACCATCACTCCGCCGCCGATGGCATAGTTCGCCGTCGTCGTCGCCGTCGCCTCGTCCACCGGCTCGGAGAATGTAATCACCACGCGATCCACGCTGCCCGCCACGTTGACGATGGCGGGCGGGAGGATGTCCGCCGTCACGCCCAGGCGCGCCGCGCGGCTCGTGGCGGACGACGGCAGCGGGTTGCTCACCGTCACGCGGTAATCACCGGCATCGCTCCTACGCGCGCTGGAAATGGAATAGGTCGCCGCGGTGGCGCCGGGAATGGGATCGGTTCCCTTGAACCATTGGTAGCTCAACGGGGCGGAGCCGGCGGCGGAAACGGTGAACGTGACCGACCCGCCTTCGCTCACCGTTTGATCGGCTGGCTGGGAAACATCGGTGATCGTCACCGGCGTGCCAATGACATTGAGCACCGCCGCGCGGCTCGCGACGTCCGTGGAGACGGGATTGCTGACCTTGAGCTGATACGTCCCCGCGTCCGCGGCGAGCACGGGCGAGATCGTCAAGGCCGCGCTGGTCGCGCCCGCGACTGGTTCAGTTCCTTTGTACCATTGATAGGAGAGCGGCGCCGAGCCGACGAGTTCCGCCGAGAAGGTCGTGGACTGGCCCGCGACCACGGTGCGGTCGGCGGGTTGAGTGGCATCGGTGAAGAGGACTGGAAACTGCGAAGCGGCGGTGAGCGACAGGCCGAACACGAGATCCGCATTCTCCCCGGCGCTCTGATGCGCCTCGACCGCGATCACATTGTCTCCCACGAGCAACGCCGAGGCCGACAAGCCGGCGAGCTCCGCCTGTCCCTTCACCGCCGGACCGCCCGTCGCGGCCGTGTCGAATGTCACCTCGCCGGATGGAAGACGCACGCGTTTGGCCTCGATGCCGTTCAAATACACCACCGCGCCATCGCTCAGATAATTGGAGGCCACGAGCACCACACCTGCCGGATCGTTGGGCCAGTCGAAGCGGGCGCGGAAGTAATAGGTCGTCCGCCCGGCGGCCAGCGGCGTCGCGATGGGCGCCGGATAAACCGCCGCGTTGCCGCTGAACCCAAACAAACCGCCGCCCGTCGTCCAGCCCGCCTGCGAGTCGTCATAGTCCGCATCGAGCCATGCCGTTCCCAGATCATTGCCGGAGGCGTTCACGCGCCAGGTGGAGCCCGCGAGCGACAGCAATTCACGCCGGCCCAGGAACGGTTCCGGCGGCGCGGCGAAGGTGTAGGACAAACGATCCCCGCTGTCGGGCGCGAGATCGACCGCCACGAAGCTCGCGTTCTCCGCTTCGAGCTGAATCGCGACCGCCTCGCCGGCGAACACCGGCAGGCCGTCGCTTGCGAACGTTGCGCCACGGGAAATGCGAATCTCAAAGTCAGTCGCGTTCTCCGCGGGAGAGGCCGCCCAATCCAGGCCGTTAATCCCGCCCTCGTTGAATCCCCCGCCCTTTTCCTGATAGCCGGTGCCGCTTTGAATCAGCATCTCGGAACCAAACCCGCCGAGCCCCAGCGGATGAAAGCCGGTTCCGGAATTGTCGTCCGAGTCGATGAAGATGTTGTTGCGCGAGGTGAACGGCGAGTCCGGCGCGTGGAGAACGAACCGGATGTAAAGAAACTGATCGTCATTCGCCACGTAGACGCGGCGGAAATCCGCGCCGGCGGTGGTTTCCGAGGCGTCATTGTAGGCGACCGGCACTCCGGCCCAATCACTGAACGAACCGTCGATGGAGATGCGCTTGAACGTGCCGGCCTGCGCGGCGAGGACGAGGCTCGCGAACAAAGGCGTGATAAGAATATGAAACGGAAGGCGGAATGTTTTCATGGTTGAACCTGTGGTTGAGCTTCTAAGCCGGAACGATGCAGTAGGAAATCGCGAACTGAGGTCTGCCGTGCCGGTAGGACAGCGCTTCCAGCCTGTCCACGAGTTCACCAACGCGAACACCAAACGGTTTGGCCAAACGAACG
>JBDHQG010000412.1:0-4556 GCA_039806925.1 Limisphaerales bacterium | reverse complement strand
GCCAAGGCGCGCGGCTTCCTGATCGACAACGAGGGCGAAGTCGTCGCCGGGAAGGCCGACTACATGAGCCCGGAGCAGGCTAATTTTCAGATCACGGACCGGCGCTCCGACCTGTTCTCGGTCGGCGTGGTGCTCGCGCACCTGCTCCTGGGTCACAACATCTTCAAGGGGCCGTCGCCTGAAGAATCGCGCAAGCTGGTGATGACGATGCCGATTCCGGATTTTCGCGCGCTCGACGGGCGCATCGATGAGCGGCTGAACGAAATTTTGCACAAGGCATTGTCGCGTGATTTGAACAAGCGCTACGGCAGCGCGGACGAGATGCTCTTCGATCTTGAGCACTACATTTATCATTCCGGCTACGGGCCGACGAACGAGACGTTGGGCAAGATGATCCGCGAGCTCTTCGGCCATGCCACCAAGTTCGCCAGCCAGGAAGCCAAGGGCAGCACGCAGATTCTCGAACGCACCGCCCGCGCCACGTCCACCATCAAGCGCAAATGAAGTCCAACTCCGCGGTCGTCCAGCTGAGACTGCTCCAGACGGCCTGTTCCGCCGATCCCAGGTCCAATCTCACGAAAACCCTCGCCTTTGCGGAGCGCGCCGCCAAACAGGGCGCCCGGATCATCTGCACGCAGGAACTCTTTCGCTCGCAGTATTTCTGCCAGAACGAGGACCACGAGAACTTCAAGCTCGCGGAGCCGGTTCCCGGCCCCAGCACCGCGGCGTTTCAGAAGCTGGCGAAAAAACACTCCGTGGTCATCGTGGCCTCGCTCTTCGAGAAGCGCGCCGCCGGCGTGTATCACAACACCGCGGCGATCATCGATGCGGATGGTTCGCTGCTCGGGTTGTATCGCAAGATGCACATTCCCGATGACCCGCTCTTCTACGAGAAATTTTATTTCACGCCGGGGGATCTCGGGTTCAAGGCATGGCAGACGCGCTACGGCCGCATCGGCGTGCTGATCTGCTGGGATCAATGGTATCCGGAAGGCGCGCGCCTCACCGCGATGCAGGGCGCGGAGATTCTCTTTTACCCGACGGCCATCGGCTGGCATCCGAAGGAAAAGAAGGAACACGGCGCCAACCAGCATGGCGCGTGGGAACTCATCCAGCGCAGCCATGCCGTCGCCAACGGCTGCTACGTCGCGGCCGTCAACCGCGTCGGATTGGAGCAACCGGTCGGTGGTGACGGGATCGAATTCTGGGGGCAAAGTTTTGTCGCGGGAACCTCCGGACAGATTCTTGCGAAGGCCGGCGTGGACCGGGAAGAGGTGATGATTGTGCCCGTGGATCTGAGCAAGGTGGACGTCACCCGCACGCACTGGCCGTTCCTGCGGGATCGCCGCATTGATGCCTACGGCGGGCTGACCCGGCGGCTCATCGACTGAGCCGTCCAATCCCATCGAGTCATGAACCTGCCCGCCGCATGGATTACTGGTGCGGGAGGTTTAATCGGCCACCAACTCCTCCAGTCCGCCCCTCAATTTGCGCCCGGATGGCGCGTTCGTGCCATCACCCGCGAGGTTCTCGACCTCTGTGATTTCGCGGCCGTCGAACGTCTCTTCCGTGCGGAACGTCCCGGCTTGATCATTCATTGCGCGGCGATGAGCCATGTCGCCGACTGCGAAGCGAACCCCGGGCAGGCCGGGTTGATCAACGTGCGCGCGACGGCGCATCTTTCCAGCCTCGCCGCCGGGGTTCCCTTTGTCCTCTTCTCCACGGATCTGGTGTTCGACGGCACGAAGGGCGGCTACGTGGAAGGCGACCCGGTCCAACCGCTCAACGTTTACGCGCAGACCAAGGCGCGCGCCGAGGCGGAGGTGCTTCGCAATCCCGGACACACCGTGGTGCGCACCTCCCTCAACGCAGGCGTTTCCATCGCGGGCAACCGCAGCTTCACCGAGGACATGCGTCGCGCCTGGGAACGCGGCCAGACGTTGAGCCTGTTCACCGACGAGTTCCGAAATCCGATCCACATCTCCGTCACGGCCCGGGCGGTCTGGGCGCTCGTGGCGATGAACCGGCCCGGGCTGTATCACCTGGCCGGCCGGGAGCGGATGTCGCGATGGGAGATCGGCCGGCTGCTGGCCGCACGCTGGCCGGACATGGAGGCGCGCATGACCAATGCTTCGTTGAGGGATTATTCCGGGCCGAAACGCCCGCCGGACACGTCGTTGAATTGTGCGAAGCTCGCCGCGCTGCTCGATTTCCCGCTGCTGGGATTGCGGGAATGGATCGCAGCCCATCCAGGCGCGCCTGTTTGACGCCGGCGTCGCGTTGCGCTGGAGCGATTCCAATGATGGCGTGGCGCGGGTTTCCAAACCTGCTGTATCGCCGATTGCCAAATCGGCCCGGCTTGCGGCGGTCTCGCGCGGCTACGCGCCAAGGCATGTTTTGAGACTGGCGAGGAACTCCAGTTCCTGCTCCTGCGGAGAGGTGCCCGCGCGCCCGCGCTGGTCGCGCCCGCCCCCGTGGAGTTCCTGCACGCGTTCGTTGAAGAACGGCTTCGGGCTGCCCGCGGCGCTGACCTCGTGGCGCAATACGTGTTCCCAATGCGGAATGCGTCCCAGCAGGTCGGCGGCGTCTGCCGGCTCGTAGGATTCCATCAGGCGCAGCAGATGAACGGCGTCATTCGCCCAGTCGCGGGAGGCCGCGGCCTGGTGTTGGATGAAGCGTTCCAAAATTGCCCGGCGTGATGGAAGTTCCCAGATCGCGCGCCGCGCAATCGCCTTGAGCAACGGACGGTTTCCAGCGGGGACGCGATTCTCAACAAGGTCGAACACGTCCGGCGCGATTGTGCCGTTGAGGCGGAGCCGGTGGACGAAGCGCTCGATGGAAACTTCCCGCAGCGGAACGGCGTATGATTGGCCGTCCTCGGTCGCCAGATGGGCGATGGTCGGGCGGCGCACAAGATCGCCGACCAGATCGGCCCAAAGATTCGTCGCGACGGAGCCGGCGCCGAGAAATTCGGCGAACACGATTTGATCGGCCAGGGTGGGCGTGAAGACCGGCGCGAGCGCGAGATCGATCTCGTAATCCTCAAGCCCCGGCAGCGAGTGAAGGAGAAACTCGCCGATTTTGTCGCGTTCAACGTCGTGAATTCCTGACAGGTGTTTCAAAACCTGGGCGGGCAATGGACGGGAACGTTCCAGTTCCCTTGCCAGCAGGTCCAAAAGATCGCGGTCGGGCGTGAGCTGTCCGCTGGGAGGTGAAGCCGGGCCGGGTTTCATAACGTAATTGATGATGCGACGATTGTTGTCGTGCGGTCGTTATGAGTAATGCCGGCTGCTTGTGCAAGGCGGGAGTCTGCGTGATCTCAGCCGTCGCACGAACAATTCATTCCCAAATCTTTTGCGGTGGAATTCGAGTGACGCGGGAAACCGAGGCAGGTGTGATTAAACATGGGTGAGGGAACGAGCGGAATCCCGGAGGGATTCACTTTGAATAGCCCCCGGTGAAACCGGGGGAGAAACAGCGCGGCAGAAGGCCAACCCCGAACGGGGTTGAATCGCCGCACGACGACTTCGCCTCCTGCCGGGGTCGCATTCATTGGGGCGCGGTATCCCTCGGTTCTACCCGGAGGCCGGATTGGGCTTATTCTGTTGGCTGATTTGGCCGGGGGATGCTTTGCTGAAGGCGGCTTTCAATTGATCATCATGGACACCGACCTGGCTCAAAGACTCGAACGAATCGAAACGCACCTCGCGCATTTGGAAAAGCAGTATGAGGATCTGAACCAGGTGGTGGTGGAGCACGGGAAGTTGCTGCGCAAGATGCAGGCGAATCAGCAGCGGCTGGCGGAGGTTGTCGAGACGTCTGAGTTGGAGCGAATCCGCGCCACCAACCCGAAGCCGCCGCATTATCAATGAGCCGGCGACGGCGTCCGGCGGGCATTGCGGTTACTTGGAGCGGACCTGTTCCTCATTCGCCCGCCGGCGCATGGGCATGACGGCGCAGGCTTCCTTGCAGCCGAAGAGGCGGCTGAGCAGATAACGATTCCGGCTGATCCATTGGTAAATCTTTTCCGCGATCCAGATCACGCCGGGGAACCAGAGAACCAGGGCGACGGGAATTCCCAGCGGCATGCGCATTCCGATGAAGCGGATGCAGCGCGCGCCGCGGTGGATTTTTCCGTCCTTCGCCACGCAGTGGATGGCTTCGAGCAAAGCCTCGCGCGTGATGGTGGGCGCGACTTCGGCGGCGCGGGGATTGGAGATCGGGAGGAGGCTGACGGTGTTGAACCAGTCGAGCCACGTCACCACGCGCATCTGGAACGAGCAGAGCGAACACTGGTCGTCGTAGAGAACGATGTGGGTGGCGCGGCGTTGGTTCATGTCGAACGCCGGCAATATGGCGGCTGATCGACCGCATGGCAACTGCGGCGGTCGAGAAGCAGTGTGTTCAGAAATGGCGGTCAGGGAGTCAACGGTATATGGACTGCGGAGGCAGGACTCCGCTTTGGCTACATCTTCCGTCGATGCGGCGCACTTGGATTTACTCACCGTGCAGCCAAAAGCGGAAACGGGTTTCCGCAGTCCATACCTCCATCCATG
>JBDHQG010000411.1:0-4559 GCA_039806925.1 Limisphaerales bacterium | reverse complement strand
TCAGAGAGCATTCCGAAGATGCCGTCCAGGTCGTACTTCCGGGCAAGGCGATGGTCGCTGGCCACGCGATAGATCGCGCTGCCCAGGCCCTCGTAATACGTCATGCCGGGAAATCCCTTTCGCTCGGCGCGGAAACGGATGCGGTCGGGAAACACGCCGGACATGAACAAGGATTGATTCCCAATGTGCGCCCGGATGTAGAAGCCCGTCGTGTCATCCGCCGTCTGAAGCGCGGCGAGCATCTCGAAGAAGTAGTCCTTCGCCTCGCCCTTCACCGTGCAGCGGGTGCGCTCCAGTTGGGAAAACTCGGCGAGCACGGAGGCCACATAATCCGCCAGCGGACGCTCCTTCAAATCAGAGCGGCGGAAGCTGTGGCGGACGAGAATGTAGAAGTAGAAGTGCGTCGAGATGCGGAGGCAGTGGCGATGTTCCAGCACCGCGCGGAGAAGGGATTCGTCATCGAGGATGAGGTCACGCGACTCCTCGTCGCCGAGCAACTGGACGAGGGTTTCCGCCGAGCCCGCCTTGGGCCCGAGCACGCTCAGGATGAAATCAATGTCCTCAGCGGTGAACTGAACCCTGCAGTTGGGCCGGATGACCATCATACGACATCTGCTTAACCCATCGGCTGCCCGAAGATTGCGTTAAGAGCCTGACTGAAAATGCTGAGGGAAGCTGCGGCGAGGGATTTTGGGCCGGGACGAGGAGCGACGAGGGAGCATGGCCGCAGCGCCCTGCGACCGAGGAGCGACGAAGCCCCAAAAGACCCGCCGCCCGGAGGGTTATCGGGGAAAAGTTCGTCTGGCTTCGTTGCTCGTCGGTCAGAGGTCCACCAGGGACATCCTCCCTCCTCGCGCCTCGCCATCCGGCCTTTTCCCCGATAACAGCTTCTCTCAGCATTTTCAGTCAGGCTCCAAGATAAAACAATCACGCTCATCCGTAAAGTTTACAGGCATGGCCAGAGAAAGATTCTCATGCTATAAGGCAGCCATGCAGACGACGCCCGCCGCCATTCCCGCCCGGACCGAGCGGCAAGCCATGGACTGGAGCCTGGTCCTGGTCAGCGAGGGCATTGATGCGGTCATGGATCGTGATCCGGAGACGTTTGTCTGGCGGCTGCTGGTGAACGCGGCGGACTACCCGCGCGCCATGAACGCCATCCGCCAGTATCGCGCGGAGAATCGTCCCCATGCCTGGCAGCAGCAACTGCCGTGGAGCGGGCTGATCTTTGACTGGCGCTGCCTCGTTCCGATCGTTTTCTTCGTGTTTCTCTTCGCGGTGGAAGCCACGGGCCGGGGCGATCTCAGCCAGGCCGGCATGATGCACAACCAAGCCGTCCATGCCGGTGAATGGTGGCGGCTGTTCACCGCCGTCACGTTGCACGGTGACATGGCGCACCTCGCGGCCAATGCGACCACCGGGCTGATTCTCACCGGTCTCGTCATGGGCATTTACGGCGCGGGAACTGGATTGCTGGCGGCCTTCCTGGCGGGGGTGGGAGGGAATCTCGCCGGGCTCCTGTTTTACCCGGAAGCCCACCGCGGGCTTGGCGCTTCGGGCATGATCATGGGCGCCCTGGGATTGTTGGCGGCGCAGTGGATCACGCTGCTGAAGCACGGCCTCACGCCGAGGCAACTGGCCATCCGCGGCGTGCTCAGCGGCGGGCTGCTGCTGGTGCTGCTGGGATTCAGCCCGCAGCAGAATGTCGATGTTCTCGCCCATGTGGCGGGATTCATCTCCGGCCTGCTGCTCGGAACCGTCCTCGCGCTTCTCCCCGCAAAACTCCGCGCCAGCCGGTGGCTGGATCATGTCTCGCTGCTGATCTGTTGCGCCCTGGTGACAGGCGCCTGGTGGCTGGCATTGCGCGCGTCCGGTCGCGTTTGAACTTTCCATTTCCCGCCGTTTCCCTACCTTCCTCGCGATGCTTCCAACGCACAATTTGCATGTTAAAGAGTCGGTCCGGCTGACCGCGCCGCGCGAGTTGAAGGCCCAGCTGCCGATGACCGAGGTCGCGAACAAGACCGTGGTCGAGGGCCGCGAAACCATCGGCGCCATCCTCAGGCAAACCGATCCCCGGCTGCTCGTCGTCGTGGGCCCCTGCTCGATTCACGATCCGAAAGGCGCGCTGGAATACGCGAAGCGGCTGAACGTGCTGCGCAAGGAACTGGCCGACCAGCTTTTCATCGTGATGCGGGTTTACTTTGAGAAGCCGCGCACGACGATCGGTTGGAAGGGATTGATCTACGACCCGAACCTCGACGGCTCCGATGACATCCAGACCGGCTTGAAGAAGGCGCGCGAGCTTCTGCTGCAAATCACCGAGATGGGATTGCCCGCCGCGACGGAGTTTCTGGACCCGGTGGTGCCGCAATACATCGCGGACCTGGTCAGCTGGGCCGCCATCGGCGCGCGCACCACGGAATCCCAGACGCACCGCGAGATGGCCAGCGGCCTCTCCATGCCGGTCGGCTTCAAGAACGGCACGGACGGCGGCTTGCAGATCGCCATCGACGCGATGCAGTCCGCGATGCGTCCGCACAGTTTTCTGGGCATCGATCAGGATGGGTTTACGAGCATCGTCCGCACGACGGGCAATCCGGACGGCCATGTCGTGCTTCGCGGCGGCCGGCTGATGACGAATTACGACGCCGAGAGCATCCGGATCGCCGCCGAGAGCCTGGCCAAGGCCGGCCTGGCGCCCGTGTTGATGGTGGATTGCAGCCACGCGAACTCGCTGAAGCAGCACGCGAAGCAGGAGGAGGTCTGGCGCAGCCTGATTGAACAACGTCTCGCCGGCGGCAAACCGATCACGGGCGTCATGATCGAGAGCAACCTCCATGAAGGCAGCCAGTCGATCCCGAAGAACCTCGCTGACCTGCGCTACGGGGTTTCCGTGACGGATGCCTGTCTCGGCTGGGATGTGACCGAACGCATCCTCCGCGGGGGCCATGATGAACTGGCGAAAGCGCGCTGATCGCCCCGGCCACTTCGCTTCCGCTCAATGCGGATGACAATGGCGGGAAGGCCTGGTAAGAACGACGTCGGAGAAGACGACAAAAGCCTGACCGGACACGACATCGCCCGGTCAGGCTGTAAAGGAACGATAAACCCACACCGCACCCAGACGGCGATGAGGATGATTGAGGAAGGAAACCGGCCGCTTACTTGCGGGCGGCACGCTTCGCGGTGCTCTTGGTTGCCTTGGCCGGTTTTGCCGGCGCGGGGCGCATTCCCCGGCCCTTTCCAGCCGGCCCCAAAACCGGAGCCTTCGCGAGAAGAACAGCCTCTTGATCCGACAGGAACTTCTGCAAGGAAGTCTTGCTGGAAAGCTGCGTCGGCGGACGGAGCGCAAGCCCCTTGTAGTGCTTGTAGTGGACAAGCGTCCTGCCCACCAGACCAATCTCCAGTTTAGAGTCGGCAAGCTGCCAGACCTGACCCGTCACAAACTCCACGTTAGTGCCACTGCTCTTTCGCATGATTTGTTTTTTGTTGCTGCCTTTTGCAGGTTCGATGTTCAAACCCGGCGGAGGCATTGTGTTGGAACCTAGCCAAACAAAAATGGAAGCGTCGTAAAGACAACTGAAACCCGACCATCGTTGCGGAACGATAATGCCAGCCCACAGCGGCGAACGCAACGCATTTGCGGCATATTATCGCGGCCCCATAATGGACCCGGATTCCTCCCTCGAAATTCAATCGCGCCGACGAAAGCGTGCCACCGCCATGCCCGCGGCTCCCGCAACCAGCAGGAACGTCACCGACGGCTCCGGCACCTGCACCAGCGTGTAGCGGAAGGTCGCTCCCGTCTGCTCCGTCGCATTGGCCAGGGTGTAGCTGCGCGATCCTCGAACGGCCGCCGTGGCAGTGAACGTAAAGGTGAGGGTGAACGGCTTCGTGTAATCGATGGCCGGCAACGCGGGCTGCGTCAGCCGGATCGGGTTCAGCACCAGAATCTGCTCATCCGTCGTGGTCGTGCCCGCCGGCAACAGGCTCACAAAGTCAACCGGCGCCGACAGGCTGACACCATTGATCCCCGTGAACGCCGCCGACTCCCGCAGCGTCACGCCGGCGGCAAACGTGTCCGGGAACAGATCCAGGTCGCTCACCGTGAATTGAATGAAGGGATTCTCCACGGTGCTGCCGGCTGCCTGCGCCTCCGGTGATAGCAGCGCGGGAAGATTCAGGTTCAACGTCAACCGTCCGGAGCTTTCGCCATTCGCGCGCACGAACACGCTCTGGCTCCCCAGCACGTTGTATCCGGTGACCTTGGGCGCCCGGCCATCCGCATAGATGTCCAGCGTGCTGGACCGGCCATCGAGCGGGATCAAGAAGTCTGGAACTTCGAGCTCGAAGGGATGCGTCTCGGCCGACGCCAGAGTAGCCGTTGCGACGACGACCCCCAGCCCCCAGCCCGCCGCCAAGCCTCGCGAAAACAAGCGTGTCCTCATGGTTTTTAACAGATGTGATTTGTTCGATCGCCCAAATCAATCCCAGAAACATCCTCCGGCGGGCACGCCTTCCCCGGCCATTTGCTGCTCACTTTTTGCCCGCCCGTTTCC
>JBDHQG010000012.1:0-19238 GCA_039806925.1 Limisphaerales bacterium | reverse complement strand
CGGGTGGAACGGCCAACTTGGCCGCTGGGCGCATCGTTGCCGACGGGTTCACGGGGTGGCGCAAGTTGACGAGGGTGCGCCGCGCCGGCGGGGCGGAGGGGGGATTCGCACCTTGACGCTCGTGAATGAAACCCGAAGACTACCGTCCATCTTCTCGACCTTTATGAAGCTCTATCTGGCATTATCTCTCGTTCTCGCCGTTGGAATTTCCAGCGTTCCGGCACAATCCTTCGAGGCGAAGCCCCCGGCGGAATTCTTCGCCAAGTTCCAGGCGGTGAAGGCTCCGGCCCCGGCCGGCCTGTTGTTGAAAAAGGGGGATCGGCTCGCGATTTGCGGGGATTCGATCACCGAACAGAAGATGTATTCGCGGGCGATGGAAACCTACCTCACGGTCTGCGTGCCGGAACTGGAAGTCACCGTCCGCCAGTATGGCTGGGGCGGCGAGACGGCGCCGGGATTCCTCAAGCGCATAACGAATGATTGCCTGCGTTTTGATCCCACGATTGCCACGACTTGCTACGGCATGAACGATCATGGCTACCGGCCGTATGAGAAGTCGATTGGCGACCGGTATCGCGACGCGCAGACGGAAATTGTGAAGGCTTTTACGGCGGGCGGCGCCCGGGTGGTCCTCGGGTCTCCCGGCGTGGTCGGCCTGCGGAAGGACTGGGATGCGGCGTCGGTCGAATCAAAGAACCTGAACCTTTGCGAACTGCGCAACATCGACATCGACATCGCGGCGAAAAACGGCGCGGCCTTCGCCGACGTGTTCTGGCCGATGCTCAACGCCGGCTATCAGGGCATGCAGAAGTACGGCGCCGATTACGCCATCGCCGGCAATGATGGCGTGCATCCGGGCTGGGCGGGGAGCTTCGTGATGGCGTATGCGTTTTTGAAGGCGTTCGGGCTCGAGGGCGCGATTGGCACCATCGAGGTGGACCTGGGCACCGGAAAGGCCGTGGCCAGCAAGGGCCACACGATCCTCGGCGGCGCGAACGGCGAGATTCGCGTGAAGAGCTCGAAATATCCTTTCTGCGCGGCCGGCGAACTGGACAAGGATAATTCCATCCGGTCGGCGATGACGCTGGTGCCGTTCAACAACGAGCTGAACCGGTTCAAGCTGGTGGCGAGGAACGGCTCGGCGGGCCGCTACAAGGTCACCTGGGGAGATGTCACGAAGAGTTACTCGGCCGCGCAGCTCGCGGTGGGGGTCAATCTCGCGGAGGATTTTGTGAAGAACCCGTTTTGCGACGCGTTTGCCAGGGTGGATGCGGCGGTCGCGGCGAAGCAGGAATACGAGACGCGCCAGATCAAGGTGCAGTTCCACGGGCCCGAGGCGAAGTCGGACATGGCGGCGGTGGAGAAGTTCACGGAAAATTTCCGCAAGCCGCTGGTCCGGGCGGTGCGGGAGGCGTTCGTGCCGGTGTCGCACACCATCCAGATTGTGGCGGAGTGATGTCTTTTATGGATTGCTTGATTCGCAAGGCGGGCCCGGAATCTGGAGCGTTGGATGTCCGGCGTTCAACCTGGAACGTTCAATGTTGGGCGCGCTTCCTGATGGCGTGGGTGGCCACGGCTGCCGTCGCCCGCGCGTCGGAGTCGAGTCACGGATTGTTCGGGCAGGAAGGGCGGACAAATCATTTCGCGCGCGCGCCGTATGTGCAGCTGGCGACACCCAGTTCGATGGTGGTGGTGTGGCGGACGGACGCGGAGACGGAGCCGGTGGTGCGTTACGGGCGTTCGCCGGAGGCGCTGGATCAGCTGGTGCCGCTGAGTTCGATTGTGACGCGGGTGTCGCTGACGACGAACAAGGCGGAGCTGAAAGTCATCGAGGAGAAGCGTCCGGAGTTGTTGCGCCTGCCGAAGCTGCACAGCGCGCCGATGGGGTTGTTTCAGTATGAGGCGCGAATCACCGGGTTGCTGCCGGAGACGCGGTATTACTACGGGGTTTTTGATGGGAAGCGGCGTTTGACGGAGGCGGATGGGACGTATTATTTCCGGACGCATCCGCCGGTGGGGGAGGAGCGGCGCGCGCGGTTTTGGGTGGTGGGAGATTCGGGCACGGGGCGCGAGCCGCAGCACAATGTCCACACGTCGATGATCGATTGGGTGAAGCAGGAGGGGCGGCCCCTCGATTTCTACGTTCATCTGGGCGACATGGCGTACATGCGCGGCAAGGACGTGGAGTTTCAGACGCGTTTCTTCGAGATGTATGAGCCGACGCTGCGCAGCTTGGTTTGCTGGCCGACGATGGGCAATCACGAGGGCGGCACCTCGAAGGGCACGAACGGCGTCGGCCCCTACTACGATGCCTATGTGTGCCCGACGCGTGGGGAGGCGGGCGGCGTTCCGACCGGCACGGAGGCGTATTATTCGTTCGATTACGGCAGGATTCATTTCATCTGCCTCGATTCGCATGATTTGGACCGCAAGCCGACGGGCCTGATGGCGCGCTGGCTCAAGCTCGATCTCGAACGCACGAAGGCGGACTGGATTGTCGCCTTCTTTCATCATCCGCCCTACACGAAGGGGACGCATGACAGCGATCGCGAAAAGCAGCTGATCGAGATGCGCCAGCACATCATGCCGATTCTCGAATCCGGCGGGGTGGATCTGGTGTTGACCGGTCATTCGCACGTTTACGAGCGCTCGATGTTGATCGACGGCGCCTACGCCACGCCCACCGTGGCGGAAGGCGTGGTGCTGGACGATGGCGAGGGCGACCCGCGCACGGGCGAGCCTTACCGGAAGAGCCGTGGACTGGAGCCGAACAACGGGAACATCCAGGTGGTGGCGGGGCATGGCGGCACGACGATCGGGCGCAAGGGAACCATTCCGCTCATGCGCAAGACGATCGTGGAGCATGGTTCGGTGGTGGTGGACATCGACGGCGACACGTTGCGCGGGACGATGATCAACAAGTTCGGCGAGGTGCGGGATGTGTTCGGCCTGGTCAAGCGCGGCCAGGTGGTGCATCAGCGCCTGATGACGCCGTGGCAGCCGCCGCCGTGGAAGAAACCGCGGGCCGTCGGCGAAGACGTCTCCGCCGAGCCGCCGGAAGATTTTTTCGTCGCCATCCCGAAGAACTCGGAATGGACCTATCTCGCCGGCAGCCATCCTGAAGGCGCGAAATGGACGGAGCTGAAGTTCGACGCGAAAGGCTGGAAGAAGGGCACCGCGCCCTTTGGCTATTCCTACCGGGAGGCGCGCACCGTGCTCGATGACATGAAGGGCAAGTATTCCGCAATCTACATGCGCCATGAGTTCGAGGTGGAACAGGCCGATTACATCGCCGAACTCGGTTTGATGATCAACTACGACGACGGTTTCATCGCCTATCTCAACGGCAAGGAAGTCGCGCGCAAAGGCGTCGGCAAGGGCGCGGGCAAGGACGCCCAGCAGGTGAAGAGTCACGATGCGACCAAGTACGGTTACTTTCCGCTGAAGGATTTTGAGAAACACCTCAAATCCGGCACGAACGTCCTGGCCATCGAGGGACACAACGCGAGCCTCGACTCCCACGATTTCCTGATGGACCCGTATCTCCTCATCGAGGATTGATCCGTCACCACGGCGGCGTATGCGCCTTCTCCCGGCAACGATTCTTGCGGCGGCATTGCTCGCCCCGGGGATTCTGGCGGCGCATGACAGCCCTGAGCACGTCGTCGAGATTCTCACGGCGCGCATGGAAGCAGTCGGCGAACGGGCCGACCTGCTCTGGCGCCGCGCCACGGAGTACCGCGCGTTGCGGAATCACCCCGCGGCGGCAAGGGATCTCAAGCGCGCCATCAAGCTCCGCAAGGATTATCTCCCGGCCTACGTGGACCTCAGCCGCGTCCAGCTGGCGCTCGGGCAGCGTCGTCGCGCGTTGTGGACGATTGACCGGGCGATGCGGCTGGCCGGCGGGGAATCGGATCGTGCCCCGTTGCGGATGGTGAAAGCCGAGGTGCTGGCCGAATCCTCGCGGTTCGACGAGGCGCTGCGCGAGTGCGATCTCGCGCTGGCCGGTTCGTCCGGCGGCGAGCTCGATTGGTTTCTGACACGAAGCCAGATCCAGTGCCGGCTGGGCCGCTTCAACGAGGCTGCCGCGGGGCTGCGGCGCGGCTTTGAACTCACGGGCAGCGCCGTGCTTGAAGTCGAATGCATCGACGCGATGATTGATGCCGGGCAGTTCGCCGAAGCCCGCGGGAAGGTGGAGGCCGCGCTCAGCGAATCACGTTACCGAAGCTCGTGGTTGCTGCGCCGGGCGCGCATCCATCTGGGGCAGGGCGAAATGACGGAGGGCCACCGCGATCTCGCGGACGCCATCGCCGAGATGAACCGGCGGATGAGCCCCACCCATCCCGAATCAGGACTGCTGTCCGAGCGCGGCTTCGCCTATGCCCTGCTGGGGGATGTCGGACTCGCGAAACGTGATCTGCTGGCCGCGCGAAAAAGCGGGGCGGACGCGGCGATGTTGCGGCGGCTCAAGCTGGCGCTGAACGCCGCCCGGTAGATCAGCCCTCGCGTCCCGCGATCTTCCTCACGATGTGGCCGGCGGCGGCGAGGCCGATCGGGCCCGTCACGAACGCCGCCGTTCCATACCCGCTTTCACAGTCCAGCCGGAGGTTGGCTCCCTCTTCGCGCGTTCCGCAGACGGTGCCGTCCGATTGGGGATACGACACGGGCTCGGGCGAGAACACGCAATCCACGCCGAACCGTTTCTTCTCACCGGCGGGAAAACCATGCTCCTTGCGGAGCGTGGAGCGGACGGCCTGCAACAACCGATCGTGGGTGGAATGCGCGAGGTCGGTGATTTTCAAGGCGAGCGGATCCTTGCGCCCGCCCGCGCCGCCCACGACAAACACGGGCAGGCCGCGCTCCCGGCATCCCGCGATCAACAGGCATTTCTTCGCCGGGCTGTCGATTGCGTCGAGGACGAAATCATAACGCGGCTCCAGAATCGCCCGGGCCGTGGATTCGGTGAAGAACTCGTGCCTCGCGTGAACCCGCGCGGAGGGATTGATGGCCTGCGCGCGCGCGGCCATCACCTCGATCTTGGTTTTCCCAATCGTCCCGTCGAGCGCGTGAATCTGGCGGTTCACGTTGCTCACGCAGATGTCGTCCAGATCGACGATTGTCAGCTCCCCGATTCCGGAGCGAACGAGCGCTTCCACCGACCATGAACCCACACCTCCGATGCCGATCACGCAAACGTGCGCGCGGCGAAGCCGGTCGGCGCCGCTGCTCCCAAAGAGCCGCGTGATGCCGCCAAAACGCGTATCAAGATCAGTCATGACGCCGAGGTTTCAGGCCGGCCGGCTTCCGGAAGAAACGGGGAAGGATTGGTTCAGTCCGGTTCGGCGACAATTTTGTTCCGCTGCGCATCGTAGTCCGCCTGGGAAATCTTCCCGTCGATCATCTGTTTCAAAAGCGCGTTCAGACGTTCGCGTTTGGTCTGCGGCGCCTTGGTGGCATTGTTGGTGACGGCCTTTTCGCGCTCTGCCTTCTGCTTCATCATCGCATCGATTCGGGCTTCCACCTCCGCGAGTTTCTTTTGCTCAGGAGTGGGTTCGACCGGGGCGTTCGTCGGCGTCGATGCCCTGGCCGTGGCGGCGTTCGTGACTGCTGCTGCGGCTCCGGCCGTGGCCTGGGCATTGGTCCTGGCTGCCTGCTGCGCCTCACGCCGGCGTTGCTTCGCGGCCTCGGCGGCGCGCCTCTGTTCCTCCTTCTCCAGCTGATCAAGGGCCTTCTGGTATTGTTTGGCGGTAAGCTGACCGGCAAGATACCGCTTTTCGAGATCGGCCTTGGTGACGGTGTTCGTGGCCGCCGGAACGCGGATGATCTTGCCCGGGTTCTTCTGTTGCTCGGCAATGACGCGCCGCAACAACTCCATCGCTTCGGGATTGATCTCGTTGGTCCTCTTCGCTGGATCGGGGGATTGGGCCGCAGCAAAAAGATGCGAGCCGGCCAGCAGTGCCGCAACAAACATCGACAGCTTGAAATTCATGGGTGCTGGCTTAGAGCAATTGCGCCGCAGTGGCAAGCCCGCGGTCCGCGGAGAAGGGGGCGAGTTGTTGCGGGGGGCTAGATGTAATACATCTTCGCCTTGTCGGCGCCTTCGTCGAGGAGGTGTTGAAAGGTGATGCTGTCGGCGGTTTCGTCGAGCGCAGCTTGCAGCTTGTTCCAGGCGCCGCGCAATTCGGGCGGGCAGTGGGGATCGTGCAGGCCGGGCGGATCAAAGACGCGTCCATGCACGCAGCGCAACACATCGCCGAGCGTGATTTCCCCCGGTGGCCTGGCGAGGAGATAGCCGCCTTCCTTGCCGCGTACGCTCCTCACGATGTGCCGGGACTTCAATTCGATGAGAATCTGCACGAGATAGTTTGCCGGCGTGCCGCTTTCCGCCGCGAGTTCTTCAACCTTGAGCGCAGAGCCGGTCGGGAAATGCCTGGCCAGCCCAATAACCGCGCGGGCGGCGTAATCACTTTTGACGGAAAGCTTCACGTCGGCAACTTAGGCCACGCTTCCCGCAGTGCGCAACTGAGGATTCCTTTTTGAGCTGCAGGAGGCAGGTCTGCCAGACTCAATCCATCGGTGAGCTTTGCCGGTGTGCTTGAGACCGAGATCGAAGTAAAATTATCCCCAGCCACCGCTTCTTCAGTTTGTGAATAACCTGCCAGATTCGCCCTCTTTTCGGACTTAAATGAAGTCCTTTTTGTTGCGAACAATTACGGAGCAACTTTTCCGCAAAAAATCCTTGTCACCACTATATGTAGTGCTAGGTTCGCCGGCACGCCTCAACGTAATGGGGTTTCCTGTGTGGTTGTGTTCGGCTGGAAACTCACTTAAGTCAGGCAAACCACCGGATTTTCCGGCCTGTTGCCCCCCGCTTGATGGGCCGGTAATAGTTCAGTAAGCCTAGAAACGATTTAGCCATCCCGAAGGGACTCGAAAGGAACCGCAATGATTGATGCTCGTGACCAGATTTTGTCGTCCGCACCCGCTGCTCGCCGCCGTTCCGGGCGGGCCATCGCACCCGCTGCCGCCATGAAAAGCCCGGCCTCCAAGACCTCCAAGAAGTCGCTCCGTGTCGAACGCGTGTTCAGCGACGCCAAAGTGAATCCCTTCGACCAGATCGAATGGGACAAACGCACTGCCGAGATCACCGATGACGCCGGCAAGGTGATCTTCAAGCAGGAAAACGTCGAGGTGCCGAAGTCTTGGTCCGTGCTCGCCACCAAGGTGGTCGTCTCGAAATATTTCTACGGCGAACAGCACACCAGCGAACGCGAGACGTCCGTGCGCCAGCTCATCAACCGCGTCACCCGCACCATCGCGGACTGGGGCGTTAAGGATGGTTACTTCAGCAAGGAAGACGGCGAGACGTTCTATAACGAGCTCACCTGGCTTTGCGTCAACCAATACGGCGCGTTCAACTCTCCGGTCTGGTTCAACGTCGGTCTCTATCACCAGTATGGCGTGGGCAAGAATTCGGCGAAGGGCAACTGGTTCTACAATCGCAAGACGGGCGAAGCCCAGCGCGCGGCCACGCAATACGAATATCCGCAGGGCAGCGCGTGCTTCATCCAGAGCGTCGATGACAACATGGAAAGCATCATGCACCTCGCGTACGCCGAGGCGATGCTCTTCAAGTACGGCTCCGGCACGGGCACCGACCTCTCGCCGATCCGTTCCAGCCGCGAGAAGTTGAGCGGCGGTGGACGTCCGAGCGGTCCGATGAGCTTCCTGAAAGTTTACGATCAGGTCGCGAACGTCGTGAAATCCGGCGGCAAGACGCGTCGCGCCGCGAAGATGAACACGCTGCGTGACTGGCACGGCGACATCGAGGAATTCATCGACGCCAAGCAGAAGGAAGAGAAGAAGGCTTGGGCGTTGATCGAGCAGGGCTACGACGGTTCCTACAACGGCGATGCCTACGGCAGCGTCATGTATCAGAACGAAAACCTCTCCGTCCGCGTGAGCGACGAGTTCATGCAGGCCGCGCTCGACGGCAAGGAATGGTGGACCAAATCCGTGAACGGCAAGCCGCTTCAAAAGAAGGATGCCTCGACGTTGCTCGAAAAAATCGCGCAAGGCACTTGGATCTGCGGTGATCCCGGACTGCAATACGACGGTGCGATCCAGAAGTGGCACACCTGCAAGGGCACGGAGCCGATTCACTCCACGAATCCGTGCTCGGAGTACGTCTTCCTCAACAACACCGCGTGCAATCTCGCCTCGCTGAACTTGATGAAGTTCAAGAAGGACGACGGCACGTTCGACGTCGAGCGCTTCAAGGCCGCCGTGCGCATCTACATCACGGCGCAGGAAATCGTGGTGGACAACGCGAGCTATCCGACCAAGGAAATCGCGGAGAACTCCCACATCTACCGCACGCTCGGTCTTGGCTACGCGAACCTCGGCTCGCTCATCATGAGCTACGGCCTCGCCTACGACAGCGACGAAGGCCGCGCGCTCGCCGGTGCGATCACCTCGATCATGACCGGTGAAGCCTACGAGCAGAGCGCCGACATCGCCGCGAACATGGGTGCCTTCAAAGGTTACAAGGATGCCCGTTGCTCCGGCGTCAGCAAGCCGGTCAAAAAGGACAACATCGAGTCCACCCTCGGCGTCATCCAGCAGCACCGTGATGCGGTCGAAGACATCCAAGCGAGCCGCGAGTTCAACTATCTCAAGGAAGAAGCGCGCCGCACTTGGGACAGCGCGCTCGCGAAGGGCCGCAAGTTCGGCTATCGCAACGCGCAGGTCACCGTGCTCGCGCCGACCGGCACCATCGCGTTCCTCATGGACTGCGACACCACCGGCGTAGAGCCCGACATCGCGCTCGTGAAGTACAAACTGCTCGCCGGTGGCGGCATGTTGAAGATCGTTAATCGCACCGTGCCCGAAGGTCTCAAGCGCCTCGGCTACAGCGAGAGTCAGATCAAATTGATCGTCGCGCACATCGAAGCGCACGACACCATTGAAGACGTCACCGGCGAAGACGGCGCGGTGATCAGCAGCGGCCTCAAGCCCGAGCACCTCGGCGTGTTCGACTGCGCGTTCAAGGCCTACAAAGGCAAGCGCAGCATCCACTACATGGCGCACCTGAAGATGATGGCCGCCGCGCAGCCGTTCATCAGCGGCGCGATCTCCAAGACCGTCAACCTGCCGAACGAAGCGACCGTCCAGGACATCCGCGACGCCTACGTGCAGGCGTGGAAGATGGGCCTCAAGTGCGTGGCCATCTACCGCGACGGCTCGAAGCGCAGCCAGCCGCTCAACACGAAAAAGACCAACGACGGCGGCGACAAGACTGCGGCTTCCACCGCCGACACCGCCGCGCTTGAAACGCGCATCACGGAACTCGAATCCGAAGTCATCAAGCTTCGCGAACAGGCCGGCCTGCCGTTGCGCCGTCGTCTCCCCGAGACGCGCACCGCGGTGACGCACAAGTTCGACATCGCGGGCCATGAAGGCTACCTCACCGTCGGCCTGTTCGAGGACGGCCAGCCCGGCGAACTCTTCGTCACCATGGCGAAGGAAGGTTCGACCATCGGCGGCCTGATGGACAGCATCGGTGCCCTCACCAGCATGGCCCTGCAATACGGCGTGCCGCTGGAAGCGCTCGTACGCAAGTTCGCGCATCAACGTTTCGAGCCGAGCGGCTACACGAAGAACCCGGACATCCGGAACGCCGCTTCGATTACGGATTACGTTTTCCGCTGGATGGGCATCCAGTTCATCCCGGGGTATCGCCAGATCAACGCGCCGGCCTCGAATCAGCCGGAGCTCGCGATGCCCGGTCTCGCCGACGAGCTGAAAAAAAAACTAAACCGGCCGGTGGCGGATCTGCCGTTGTCTGAGGACACAGACGTGATAGCACTCAAGCCGGTCACTGATTCGGGCAATGGCGCCCGTAACGGAGGTGGTCCAGTCCACGGACGGGCGATAACGACCCTTAGTGACGCCATTGCCCACTTCATGAAGGACGCCCCGACGTGTCCGACGTGTGGCAACGTCGCCGTGCGCAACGGCGCATGCTTCAAGTGCCTGAACTGCGGCGAGAGCCTCGGCTGCTCGTAGGCAAAGACAGTTTCACACCGGCCGGAGAAGAAGACTTCTCCGGCCGTTTTGTTTTCGGAAGGGAGCGTGCAGGGAAGTTCTGCGCAGCGTCCGACGTAAGCCGGATCAATTATTCGGTTACCCGTTGTTCTCGGTGGGTGAATTGTTTCTCTGGGTGGCCTCCCTGGTCGCGGAACGACTGTGTGAGGGTAGCCGTGGACTTCAGTCCACGGTCTGGCCCATCACGCGGGCGCGTCGCGGAGCGCTGCTTGACAGCCTATCCATCGGATTTCCTTCTCAATCGTCGCTCCGCGACGAAGCCGTCCCGCCTCTCGATCCGTGGACTAAAGTCCACGGCTACCTTCAATGCCTCGCTCCGCGAGGCCAGAGGACCGCTCCATGCCATTCACCGAAACAGCGAGGAGCCAATTATTCTGAACCAAGCGAGTGGCTCAGACAAACTTCCCCGGATTCAGAATCCCGCGCGGGTCGAGCGCCTGCTTCACCTCGCGATGCAACTGGCGCACGCGCGCATCGGCGGCCTGCGGCCACCAGCGTTTCTTGGCGAGGCCGATGCCGTGTTCGCCGGTGATGGCGCCGTTCCAGCGGATGATTTGCCTGAAGAGCTCGTCCAGCGCGGCGTCCGCGCGTTTCCGGGCGCCGGGTTCCTCCACGTCGAGCATGATGTTGACGTGGATGTTGCCATCGCCCGCATGACCGAACGCCGCGACCGGCAGCCCGTGTTTCTTCTGCAGCTTCGCCGCGAACTGGAACAAGTTCTCCAGCCGCCCGCGCGGCACCACGATGTCCTCGTTCAACTTCGTGAGCCCCGTGTCGCGCAGCGAATAGGAGAACTCGCGCCGAATCTGCCAGAGCCTTTCGCACTCCTCGTGGCCGACCGCGCGATCGACGAACAGCGGCTTCGACGCGCGCACGACGCGCTCCAGCTCGGCGATCTCGGATTGCACGGATTTCTCGTGGCCGTCGAGTTCCACGATGAAGAGCGAGCCGCAGCCTTCGAGCTGTTTGCTGCCGGTGCGCTTGCGCGCGGCGGCGAGGGTGAAGCTGTCCGCGATTTCCAGCGCGCACGGGAGGAAGCCTGCCTTGAAGACCTCCTTCAACGTGCGCGTCGCGGTGCGTGTGCTGTCGAAGCCGACGGCGAGACACGCGCGCGACGGCGGCAGCGGAATAAGTTTCAACGTCGCTTCGGTCACGATGCCCAGCAAGCCTTCCGATCCCACGAACATCCGGTGCAGATCGAAGCCCGTCTTGTTCTTGTGCGTGCGGCTGCCGAGGCGGACGAGCGATCCATCCGCCAGCGCGACCTGCAGCCCGAGCACGTAATCGCGCGTCACGCCGTACTTCAGGCAGCGCGGCCCGCCGGCGTTCGTGGCGATGTTGCCGCCGATGCTGCAATCCGCGCGGCTCGCCGGATCGGGCGGATAATACAGGCCGGCCTTCTCCGCCGCGTCCTGCAGCGTCTTGGTGATGACGCCCGGCTCCACGACCGCGACGAAATCGTCCGCGCTGATTTCCTTGATGCGCTTCATGCGCTCCAGCGAGAGCACGATGCCGCCGCGCTGCGGCACACAACCGCCGACGTAGCCCTGGCCCGCGCCGCGCGCGGTCACGGGAATCCGGTTCGCGTTCGCAAACTTCAGCAGTCGCGCGACGGACTCAGCGGAGCGGGGCAGGGCGACGGCGTCCGGCTGATGAGCGGCGAACCATTTGTCGCCGGCGAATTTCTGGCAGAACGCGGGATCGATCTGCAATTCGCCTGCGGGCAACAGCCGCTTCAGGCGGGCGAGGGACGTCTTGAGATTCATGGGGCGGGACTCTCGGGCTCCGTGGACGCGAGAACATCGTTGGCGTCGGCCACTTCCTCGGCGGGCACCTGCACGAGAATGCCGCCGGCGGCCAGCGCATAGCCGTCGAGGCTCAGGGCGGAGAGTTCGTTCGTGACCTCGGGATGCAGGCCGGCGGCTTCCAGGCGCGCGCGGGTCAGTTGCGCATCCATCGGGTTCAGGGCGGTGAAGATCGTGACAAGCGGCATGGCCCGTTCGTACTCCTCCACGCCCGCCGTCGGCAAGCGCAAAGGCTGGACAACGTTTGCCTCAAACCTGCCCTCCCGATACCTTCGCCGCGTTCGCATCATGACTGCGCACCAGATTATCCAATGACCTCCGAAACCGTGGCGACGCGCCTGTGCCTGCACTGCGGCCTGTGCTGCAACGGCGTCCTCTTTCGCGATGTCGAATTGCAGCGCGGCGATGACGCGGCCCGGCTCGCCGCGGCCGGCCTGCCCCTTCGCGCCATCCGCCGCGGTGGCGGCACCATCACGCGCTCGCCCCAGCCGTGCGCCATGCTGTGCGCGGACAACCGGTGCCATGTCTACGCGGCGCGCCCTGTCCGCTGCCGGGAATTCGAGTGCGCGCTTTTCAAGGCGATGGCCGGCGGTGAAGTGACGATCGATGCCGCGCTGAGGACGATCCGCCAGGCGCATGTGCGCGCGGAAAAAGTCCGGCGCCTGCTGCGCCTGAGCGGTGACGAGGATGAAAACCGTCCGCTCGCCCGGCGTTTCCAACGCACGCGCCGGCGCTTCGAGTCCGGCGCGATGGACGGCTCTGCGCTTGAATCCTTTGCCGACCTCACGCTTGCGGTCCACGCACTGAATCTCCTGCTCAGCCAGAAGTTTTATCCCGGCGATGCTCCAGCGTCCGCGACCGTGTCCGGGGCGGCTCCGTCTGGACTGTGAGCCTAGCGGAAGATGCAACTGGTCTGGGGGAACGGGCCACCGGCCCGTTCTCGGCGGCAACCTGCCGCCGAGTCGGACGCACGACGGTCGTTCATATTTCAGTGCGCGCGTCGTGCGCACGGCTGTCGGGCGGGTCGCCCGACAGAACGGGCCGGTGGCCCGTTCCCCCCCCCGGACCAGCTGCATCGTTCCGGTTTAGAGGGCGGCTCAACCGCGCTTCAGGATTTCAAGCATCGCACGGTCGAGCTTGTGGCCGCGGAACTCCTCGTAGGCCACGTCCGTTCTGCCGCTGTCGAGCACGCCGAAGCTGCCGCGCAGATTCCACAGCGCCCAGCCCCAGCCCGCCTCGCGCCAGAGTTCAAGCTGGTCGCGCATCCACGCGAGCGTGACCGCGTGCGGCGTGCGGTTGTGCGTGCCCCATTCGCCGACATGAACGCCGACGCCGCGTTTTTCCAACGCCTGCCACGGCGCGATCCGCTCGCGGCGCAGGCGGTCCTTGTTCCATTCGGCCTTCCCGCTTTCCTGCAACGGCCACGTTGGCTCCGGCCATTTCTCCGAGCCGTTGACCCAGCCGGCCCGGTGATGACTCACGCGCATCGGATCGTAGCCCCGCGTGCTCTGGCCGATGCCGAGATCGACGAGGCCCTCCACCGGATCGCGTCCCCAGCGCAGGCCGTCGGCGATGATGAGCCGCCGCGGATCTTCGGCGCGGATGGCGGCGACGAGATGCTTCACGACGCGCACGTAGCTGTCGGCGGGGATGTCCGGCGGCTCGTTGAGCAGGTCGAAACTGAGCTCGCGGTTCGGAACGCCCTTGTAGCGCCGGGCGAAGGCGGCCCAATGCGCCGACGCGGCGTCGAGCGCGGCGGAATCCTTCCAGAGATCCAGCGGTTCCTTGGGCGGGTTCACGCAATAGCCGGGCGCGCGGTGCAGGTTGAGGTTGATGTGAACGCCGTGCTTCTGCCCAAGAGCGAGCGCTTGATCCACGTGCTTGAGCTGGGCTTCATCCATCTTGAGCCAGCGCGCCGGGTCCGGGTCCGACCAGCAGTGGTAGGACATCGGGAGGCGCGCGAAATCGAAGCCCCAGTCGTGCATGATCTGAAAATCCGCTTCGCGAAACGCGGGATTGCCCTCGCGGCGCGCGATGAATTTTTCCAGCAGATTGAAGCCGCGCCAGCGTGGCAGGCGGGCGGCGGAGATGTCCCCGGTGGCGGCGGAGAGGATGTCGGCGAACGCGAGGGCTGCGCCGGCGGTGGCGGTGGTTTTGAGGAAGGCGCGACGATTGGAAAGTTGCATGAGTGTTCCGACGGCGGGAGAGCGCCGCGACTTCAACGCGCAGGTATGATCGGAAGCGGCGGTCAGAGGAAGTGGATGGAGTGGACTGCGGAGGCAGGACTCCGCTTTGGCTGCATCTTCCGACCACCCGACGGGCTTGGCTTCACTCACCGTGCAGCCAAAGCGGAAACTTGTTTCCGCAGTCCATACTTCCACCGCCGGCGCGGTTTTGATGCAGGTCAAGCCGCGTGTGAAATGGCCGGGGGGAATTGACTCGGGTCAAAGTCATCGGCATGGCGGGCCGCTAGCGTCGCGGTCAACGAAAGATCGTTACCATGATGCTCCGCCACTTCCGACAAAGCACTCTCCCCGGCGCGACGACAGGTGCCGTGATGGCGAAGCCTGCGGCGACGGGGACGTCCGCCCTGCCAAAGGAAGGAACGGTGTCGGTGGACTGGTCGCTGGTGCGCCGCGCGCTCTCGCTCGCCGTCGGCAGTTTGTTGCTCGCCGGATGCTTCTCGCTGTTTCTGATCGTCGGACGGATGCCGGTGTTTTCCGAATGGGTGAGCGATCCGCTCTTCTTCAAGCGCTGCCTCGTGCTGCATGTGGACCTGGCGCTGGTGGTCTGGTTTTTTTCCTTCGCGGCGGGCTTGTTCGCGTTGATTCCCGGGGATCGTTCGAGCCACGGGGCGTTCCGCGTCGGCTTCGGCACGGCGCTGACCGGAGTGCTGGCCATGATCGTCGGCACGATGATTCCGGGCACGGCTCCCGTGCTGGCGAACTACGTGCCGGTGATCGACAACGCGGTTTACGTCACCGGCGTGGCATTGTTCTTCGCGGGCCTGCTGCTGTGTTTCATCAATGAACGCCTGTTCGTGCGCGTGATGGAGGTCAGCGACGTTGCTCCGGCCTCGGTCTGGCATCCGTTCCGCGTGACGCCGGATGTCGCCATCGCGCTGAAGACGACGGCGCTGGCCTACATGGCGGCGATGGTGACCTTCATCGCGTCGTGGGCTTCGACGCCCCATGTGCTGGACGCGAAGTCGTATTACGAACTGGTCTTCTGGGGCGGCGGGCATGTGCTGCAGGTGGCGAATGTCTCGGCGATGCTCGCCGTGTGGCTGCTGCTGCTCGGCTCGTTGCTGAAGCGCGCGGTGCTTTCTCCGGGCACGGCGCGCGTGTTGTTCGCGCTGCTGCTGCTGCCGCATCTCGTCGGGCCGCTTTTGACGATGAACGGCACGGTGACCTCCACCTACCGCCTTGGATTCACCCGGTTGATGCAGTTTGGCATCGCGCCGGTGGTCGTCGTGGTGCTGGCGCTCTGCCTCCGCCGTCTGCGTGAGGCGTGGCGCGCGGGGGCGCTCAAGAGGCGTGACTGGTCGGATGTCCGTCTCGCCGGCTTCGCCGCCAGCGCCGCGCTGACGATCACTGGATTCCTCCTCGGCTCGGCGATTCGCAACGCCAACACCATGATCCCGGCCCATTACCACGCGTCCATCGGCGCGGTGACGGTGGCGTTCATGGCCGTCAGTTACTTGTTGCTGGAGCCGCTGGGATTCCGCCTGCCTGCCGATCGACTGACGCGTTTCGTGCCGTGGCAACTGCACCTGTTCGGCTTCGGGCAGGTGATATTCGCGATTGGCTTTGCCCTCGGCGGCATGCACGGCCTGGGTCGCAAGGCTTACTCCGCGGAGCAGCACATTCGCTCAACAGGCGAGTTGATCGGCGTGCTGGTGATGGGCGCGGGCGGGCTGGTGGCGGTGGCGGGAGGCTTGTTGTTCCTGCTCTTCATGGTGCGCGCCGCCCGATCCCGATTCGCTTTTTGGAGTTCGACAATGAAACCGCAATCCCTCGCGAGGACCAATGCATGAATGACGAAGAAAAAAAACATCCGTTGCAGAAGTTGATGGACAACCCCTGGCTGCTGCTGACGCTGGGCATTCTCATTCCCTTCGTCTCCTACACCATCTGGGGCTGGATCGAACTGCTGATGATCAAGCCGCTGCCCTGACCCCCGAGATTTATGAGCCAACAAACTGCCAGCAGTATTGAGTGCCCGAAGCCGGGCTGGTTTCACGCGCCCACCGGGAACGAGCGCACCTGGATCGGCCTCGCGCTTGCGTGGTGCCTCGTCATGTCCCTGATGATGCCCTACTGGCACTTCAAGGGGAAACAGAACACCGACGGCGAAACCTACAAGGTCACGCCCGCCGAGTTCACCAAGCGCGCCGAGAAGTTCATCCTCGCCAACACCGGCACGGAGAGCCTGCTCGATGAAGGCATCGCCCCGGTGGTGGCCGCGCCGCCAGGCGACGTGTATCTCGTGGCCAAGCAGTTCTTCTGGTTTCCGATCCTGAAGCTGCGCGCCGGCGAAACCTACCGGCTGCACTTGTCCTCGGTGGATTTCCAGCACGGATTCTCGCTCCAGCCGATGAACATGAACTTCCAGGTCGTGCCCGGCTACGACCACGTCCTCACCATCAAGCCGCAGGCGCCGGGCGAGTATCCGATCGTCTGCAACGAATTCTGCGGCATCGGTCACCAGAACATGGTCGGAAAAATCATCGTGGAATAATTTATGACGACACCAGCACAACCCTCCTCCGCGCGCTCCATCATCGCCGGGATTGGCCGGCGCATCTGTGACACGACCGGTCTTCCGGTGTGTCTCGACGCGCAGCGTTTCATCAAACTCAACGCCGTGGCGGCCGTGGTGTTCCTGCTCGTCGGCGGCATCGGCGCCCTGCTGCTCGCGCTCACGCGCTGGCAGGCGGTCCACCTGCTGCCCGTGGACTGGTTCTACCGCATCCTCACGCTGCACGGGATCAACATGCTCATCTTCTGGATACTCTTCTTCGAGATCGCGATCCTCTACTTCTGCTGCACCTCGCTGCTGAACACAAAGCTCTTCTCCACCAAACTCGCCTGGACCGCGTTCCTGATGATGCTCAGCGGCGCGGTGCTGGTGGACGTGGTGATCTTCGCGGGCAAGGCGGATGTCATGATGACCTCGTACCTGCCGCTGCTCGCGCATCCGGGCTTCTACCTCGGCATCATCCTCGTGGCCGTGGGCGCGCTCATTGGCGTGATCAATTACTTCCTCACCCTGCACAAGGCGAAGAAGGAAAAGAACTACACCGGCTCGGTGCCGCTCGTGGTCTTCGGCGCGACGGCGGCGGCCATCATCGCCGTGGTCACGCTGTTGCACGGCGCGATCACCATCGTTCCGACGTTCCTTCACTCGATGGGTTGGATCGGCCAGCCGGACCCGCTGTGGTATCGCATGACGTGGTGGGGCCTCGGGCACATGTCGCAGCAGGTGAATGTCTGCGCGATGGTCGCCGTGTGGTATTTCCTCGGCGCGATCACCACCGGCGCGAAGCCGCTCAATGAATCCGTCTGCCGCGGCGCCTTCCTGCTCTACATCTTCTTCATCAACCTCGCCTCCGCGCACCATCTGCTCGTGGACCCGGGCGTGAGCGCCGGCTGGAAGATGTGGAACACGTCTTACGCGATGTATCTCGCCGTGCTCGCATCCATGATTCACGGATTCACCGTGCCGGCGTCGGTTGAAGTCGCGATGCGCGAGAAGGGTTACGTGAGCGGGCTGTTCGGCTGGCTCACCTCCGCCCCGTGGCGGAATCCCGGTTTCTCCGCGTTCATTCTGTCGCTCGTCATCTTCGGGTTCGGCGGCGGCATCACCGGCGTCACCCTCGGAACCACGCAGATCAACATCATCGCGCACAACACGCTGCGCATTCCCGGCCACTTCCATGTCACCGTCGTGGGCGGAACGTCGCTGGCGTTCATGGGCCTGGCCTATTACGTCGTGCCGCTGATCTTCCAACGCGAGTACCTCTTCAAACCTCTCGCGCGGTTGCAGCCGTATCTCTTCGGCATCGGCATCACGATGATGGCGATGGGCATGTCGTTCGCCGGATCGATGGGCGTCGCGCGGCGCAGCTGGGACATCGCCGCGACGGGTTCGGTGTACGGGCCGACGGCGCATCTGTTCCTCGCGATGGTGGGCATCGGCGGCGTGCTGGCCTTCCTCGGATTGATCACGTTCATCCTGCTGACCGTCTTCACGCTCCTCGTCGGCCGCTCCAACGCCGGCCAGAAAATGGAAGATTGGGGTTCGCCGAGAACGCTCGTCACCGGTTCATCCCATGCGCCATCGGGCGTGATTCCCGTGGGCGGCGGTGCCGCCGGCCTCGCCGTGGCACGCGAACATCCCACTCAAGGCACCCTGGTGCTGGCGCTCGTCTTCCTGGGTTGCTTCGCGGTGTATTACTTCGCGAACTGGAAGGCCCTCGCCGACGTGTGGCCGGTGCGGTGAACCGCTGATTCACGACCACGAATGAACACGAAGACACAGGAGCTCGAAGGCTGCTGCGGCGGAGCGGAGACGTCTCGCGCCGACGCCCGCCCGCTCCATCGTGCTCAACCGGGTTCATTCGTGGTTCACAGACTCGTCGCCTTCCTGAGCAGCGGCTCCTTCGCGGCCTTTGCGATCTTCGTCCTGCTCTTCTACACGGTGTTCATCGCCATCATGGCGTTCGCTCCGCCGGGCACCGGCGCGTGGGCGGCCTATCTGGAGGAATTCCGGCTGCGCTGCTTCCAGCTCGATCCAATCAGCGGTGTCATGCGGATGCCCTCGATTGTCCTCATGCTCACGGAACCGCTGCCGCTCGCGGCGATCTTCTTCTTCCTCTGGCGCGCGCCGCTTCGTCGCGTGTGGAGCGAACAGCGACTCATGTTCGCTCACGCGGCTGGAGCGGCGCTGCTGCTGGTGGTGTCCATCGCGGTGAGCCTCGTCGGATTCGGCTCCAGCCGCGCTGACGCGACGCCAGCCGAGTTGCCGTTCCCGGCCGATCGCCTGCGCACGGCGCTGCCCGTGCCGGAGTTCAACCTCGTGAACCAGGACGGCAACGCGGTGCGGCTCGCGGACTTCAAAGGCCGCGTCGTGCTGCTCACCGCCGTGTATTCCACCTGCACGACCACGTGCCCGATGATGCTGTCCAAGATCCGTCAGGTGCTGGCGGAGTTGACTCCCAATCAGCGCGCCCAGCTCGCCGTGGTGGCATTCTCGCTGAATCCCGAGGCGGACACGCGGGAGCTGCGCGCCGCGACCGCCCGCATCTACGGGCTGGAGCAGGCG
>JBDHQG010000410.1:0-4565 GCA_039806925.1 Limisphaerales bacterium | reverse complement strand
GGTCTGGTGGGCCGTGCGCCAGGCGGAGTTGCGTTCGGCCACCAGGCGCAACAGGGCGGAGCGCGCGTTGTCGAAGGTCACGTTCCAATCTGCGGCCTGGCCGTCGAAGTCATAGACCCAGAGCGCCGCGAGCGGGACGCGGTGGAGCTCGATCGCGTCGAGCCACGCGTGGAATTGCGCGGACGATTCCGGCGTGAGCGCGCCGGGGACGCCGAACTCGCCGATGAAGAGCGGCCTGCCGGACGCGCGCGATGCCTCCACGGCCCACGGCAGGCCGGCCAGATCGTTGGTGGTGTAGAGCCGCCCGGAGAGGGATTGGATCGGGGACGGATTGTCGGCCAGCAGCATCTCGCGCCACTGCCCGGCGGAATCCTTCCGCCAGCTTTTCTCGCGCATCTGGTGCCAGGCGGTGGGGCGCGGGAAGGCGTTGCCGCTGAGGATGAGCCGTGTCGAATCATGCCGGCGCACTTCTGTTGCGAACTCGGCGAGCGCGATTCTCATCCTCTCGTGGGTGAGTTCGTCGCGTGGAGATCGGGACGCGGCGGTGCCGAGAGTGGGATGAACCGGCGGTCGGTGCTCCGAAGCATTCGGGAGATCGGCGGGGAGATTGAACTCGTTGCCGAACTCCCACGCCCAGATCGCGGGCGAATCCTTGAGGCGCGTGACGACTTCGCGCGTGTAGCCGCGCATGAACTCGATGGTGCGGCTGGAGGGATTGCCCCATTGGTCGAGCGGTTCATTGACGAGGTCCGAGACGGTCGCCTGATGCCAGAAGAGCGAGGGAATCAGCCCGAGCTGGTGTTTCTCGGCCACGCGCACGACGGCGGCGAGGCGCGTGAAATACTCCGTGCGATTCGTCCGGTAGAGCGCCCAGTCCACCGGCCAGTAGCCGCACGCGGCGAAGCGGACGAACGGGATGCCGTTGGTCGCGAGCGCGCGGAACGCGGGTTCGATGTCGCGCGCCGGCCTGGAGCCGAGCGAGCGGACGAAGGCGTCGTAGCCGTTCACGCCGATGCCGCGAAACGGCTGGCCGTGGAGCTGCAGCTCGCCGGCGGTCGTCACGCTCAGCCCGGGAAAGTCCGCGGGGAACGCGGACGCAACCAGCAGCAGGTACGCGGCGAGCCATCTGAAAATGGACCGGGCTTGCAGAGCGGCGAAACTCGACGGGTGTAATTTCATGGTCACGCGGTTGCGGCCCGACAAGGGCCGCTTCTCCCCGGACGCTGACGCGCTGGTGGAAATTCGTCGAGAAGAGGCTGTGCCTGGAATTGTCGCGGCCAGACGGACAACGCGACGCCGGGCAACGCGCGGATGGCGTGGGTCAGCCGGCGCGCGCTGTTGAAACGGAAACGCGCTTCCATGTCAGGTCAGCTTTCGCTGCGCCCACTTCCGGCCTTTCGCGAGGGCGGCGAGGGTTTGCCTCAAGCGTTGCTCACGCGTCTCGGGCCGCTTCGCCACCGTGAGCCAGACCAGATACTCGCGCTGACAGGTTTGAGAGAGCTTCTTGAAGTTCTCCGCCGCGGCGCGGTGTTTCTTCTCCGCCAGCGCGGCCTTGAAGAACGGAGGCATCGGCCACGGTTTGCGCTTCGCCTTCGGAGCCGGCGGAACCATCGGGTCCGCGTCCAGCTCCACGGCGGCGCGCAACAGGGACCGCAGCGCGGCGCGATTCAATGTCTCCGGCGAGGTGATGCGGATGGAGCGGATGTTCGTGTTGCCTTCGCCGCCTTCCATGAAGAGCTTCGCCGGATCGTCCAGCTCGGTGCCGCGGAAGAAGGTGATTCCCAGGTGATGTTTGCACGCGCTCAGGCCGCAGATCAGTTTGCGCCCGGAGAAACAGAGCATGTTCCACTTGATGGCTTCGCGCAGGTCCGGTTCCCAGGTGAGAAACCAGTCGGTGACCTGTTCCGCCAGCGGCTTCGAGAAGTCGGGACAAATTTCCAGCCAGTCAGACGGGTTTCTGGCTCGGGCGCGGGAGCAATCCATAAGTCGTTCAAGTATCTTGCAAGACTTGTAGCAGCCGAGGTAACGAGGCTCAAACTGAGATCAGAGCCTGTCCCTGAATCTGTGGGAATGCCGGAGCTGTGCTTCAATCGGGCCATTCGATTGTCGCCACCACCGCGCGGTGATCGGACGGGTATGGCTGCACGAGGATGTCCGCGAATTTCTTGTCCTCGCCGACGACATCGCACCGTTTCACGGTCATGTTGCTTCCGGCGAAGAAAACAAAATCAATGCGGTCGTGGCGATCCTTCGGATCATCAGGACGGGTCGTCGGCGTCCAGGTGTGGCCCGGATGCGTCAGTTCGTCCGGATGCGCCGTGCGATAGGCATCGCGCATCCCGGCCTGCAACACCGCCAGCGCGGACGGGTAATCGACGGCGACCGGGTGATGGCCGGCTGCCGCCGCGCGCGCGGTCCAGTCGAGAGGGGAAGGCTCGTTGAAATCGCCGGTCACGAACACCGGTTGTGCTCCAGCCAGCGCCGGTTTCAATTCCGCCAGCAATCGCCCCACCTGCTCGCCGCGCGCCTTGCGCGCCTCGTCCACGGCTTCCGCCGCCGTCTTGATGAAACGCCCGTTTGCGTAAGGAATCCCGGCCAGTTGATACGGCTGATACGGCGCGTGCGCCAGATGCACGTTGAACATCATGACTTCCCGACCTGGTGCGACGCGAATGGTCACGCCCCACTTCCGCGCGGTGTTCGTGATGATGGGAAACCGGCTGAGAATGCCCGTGCGCTCGCCTTGATCGAAGTAATGCCAGCCAAGAATCTCGGCGAGCTTGCGACCGTTGTCCGGTCGCCCGGAACCTTTCTCCTTCTCGTAGCCGCCCGTTTCTTGAAGGCCGATGATGTCCGCCTTCGCCGCGCGAATGACTTCGGCCGTTTGCGACAGCGGCTGCTTCCCGGCGTCGCCGCCATGCCAGAGGTTGAAGGACATCACGCGCAGTTCGGCGCCGGTGACTGTCTGGGTCGTGAGGGCGGCTGTCACGGCAATGGCGAGAAACAGGAATGATTTCATAGCTGAATGGATGTCGCGAAGTTACTGAACCGCGCGGCGCTTGCAATCCCCGTGGCGGGCGGATTCGGCGAGGCAGTTTCTTCTTGCGACCGCGCTGTCGCCTCGCATTCTCGACTCACCATGCCACGACGATTCTATCTACTGTTCTGTTTTCTCCTGACTTCGCTGACCGGTGTCGCCGACGGACGTCCGGTCGCCGACGCGCCGTTTCTTCAGGACGTCGCGGTTCGATTTCAGGTCAGTCCCGAGTTGAACGGCGCGGACTACCGCAAGGTTTTCGTGAACCGTGACGGGATCGTTTATTTGCTGACGGATCGCGGCGTGGCGCGGGTGTTCGACCAGACGGTGGCGTTGGACCGGAGCTTCCGTCCTCTCGCGGATCTGAAGCCGCGCGATCTCGCGATGCAAGGCGGCGAGTTGCTGTATCTCTACGAGGATCGGTTTCTGGCGAACGGCTGGGCGGGCAAGGTGAAGGAACATGTGCCGGCGGGGCGCTACGATCGATTCGCGCGGGCGGATGATGGCGCGGTGCTGCTGGTCGGCGGCACCAACGCCGCGGTGCATCGTGGTGGAAAGCTGATCGAGCTGACGTCGCCCGTGACGGAAGGAGCGGAGATGCGCCCTTGCGCGTGGGGCTCTGAACTTTTCCTGATGAGCGAGCGCGCCGTGCATCGCCTGCGCGGCGAGCGTTGGGAATTATTTCATTCAGGAAACGACCTGACGTGCCTGGGCTTTCGGGCGAATGAAATGTTTGTGGGAACGCGGCGTGGTTTCTACGCGCTGAGCCTGACGGATGGCCGCGAGACGCTCGCGCGACAAACGCGCGTGCCGGTGCCGCACATCACGAGCATCGTGGCGGGCGCGGATGGCGTCTGGGCGGGAACGCCGCGCGGCGTGTTCTTCTGGAGCGCGATGCAGGGCGTTCGTTACTACGCCTCGAAGCGCTGGCTGCCGGATGATGCGGTGGTGGACGTGGCGTTGGACCGCGGGGGAAACGTGCTCGCGCTGACGAAGGCGGGCCTCGGCAAGATCGAGTTCCGCCAGATGACGCTGGCGGAAAAGGCGGAGCACTACGAACGCAAGATTCGGCAGCGGCACATGCGCTACGGCCTCGTCTCCGAGCTGCGGCTCACGCGGTCCGGCGACATCACCAGCGCGGAGATGATCGACACGGACAACGATGGTTCGTGGAGCGCCTACTACATGGCGAGCCAGGCGTTTCGCTTCGGCGCCACCGGCGATCCGCAGGCGCGTTCCAATGCGTGGGAGACGTTCGAGGCGCTGGAGCGGTTGGAGTCGATCAACGGGCTGAAGGGATTTCCCTCGCGCACGTTCGAACGGCGCGGGTTCAAATTCTCGGATCGCGACCGCTGGCGCGTGGCGCCGGACGCGGACTGGGAATGGAAGGCGACGACGAGCAGCGACGAGTTCACGGATCACACGTTCGGCTACGCGGTGCTTTGGACGTGCGTGGCGAAGACGGCAGAGGAGAAGCAGCGCATCGCGGCGCTTTACGACAAGATCATGGGCCACATCGTGCGCCACA
>JBDHQG010000409.1:0-4571 GCA_039806925.1 Limisphaerales bacterium | reverse complement strand
CATCGGTCGCAAGGCGCCGGGTCGCTTCGGCGGCGGTGAGGCCGGAGGCGGCGTCGGTGCCGCAGTCGCGAACCATCTCGGCGGCAGGCCGGGCATGAGCGGATTCGATGGAAGCAGCGCGCGCCATTGCTCCGGGAGAATTCGCAACCGGACGGTGGAGAGCAACTGGTTTCAGTCGTGCGGGAGAACTCGCGACCAACTGAAATGAAAATCGCCGTTGTTGACAACCCGTCCGCAACCACAGACAACTTACGCCCCTTATGAACTCGCTTGCCAATCAAGTGGCGGTGGTCACCGGTGCCGGACGTGGCATCGGGCGCGCCATTGCGCTCAAGTTCGCCGCGGCCGGAGCGGACGTCGCGTGCGTCTCGCGCACCGTCGAGAACTCCGAGAAGGTCGCCGGGGAAATCCGCGCGCTGGGCCGCAAAGCCTGGGCGCTCGCCGTCGACGTCGCGGATTCCAAGGCCGTGGCCGCGGCGGGCGAGAAGATTCTGGCGGAGGCGGGCCGTGTGGACATCCTCGTGAACAACGCCGGCATCACGCGGGACGGTTTGCTGATGCGCATGAGCGACGAGGATTGGGACATCGTGTTGAACACGAACTTAAAGGGCGCGTTTTCCTTCACGAAGGCGTTCACGCGGACGCTGCTCAAGCAGCGTTCCGGACGCATCATCAACATCGCGTCGGTGATTGGCCTGATCGGCAACGCCGGCCAGTGCAATTACGCGGCGAGCAAGGCGGCGCTCTTCGGCTTTACCAAGTCCGTCGCGCGCGAGCTGGGCTCCCGTGGCATCACGGTGAATGCCATCGCGCCGGGCTTCATCGAGACGGACATGACCGCCGTCCTCGATGAAAAGACGAAGGCGGCGTTGCTGGAAAAGATTCCGCTCAACGCGCTCGGCAGGGCCGAGGACATCGCGGAGGCCGCGCTGTATCTCGCGGGGCCCGGCGGGCGTTACGTGACCGGGCAGGTGCTGACGGTGGACGGCGGAATGGTGATGTCGTGACGGAGAAATTCACACTGGACACTGACGGGACCAGCCGATAGACAACCCGGGCAAACGACAAAAGTTCGCGCACAGATCAGACGAACAAACATTTACTCACGATTCGGGGCTTGACGCTCAATGGCTCGTGACTTAGCAAGAACCAAAATAAACAACCGGAGAAACGTCATGGCTGCAGAGAAATCCGCCGAAGCAAGAATCAAAGAAATCATCGTGGAGCAACTGGGCGTCAATGCCGACCAGGTCACTCCCGAGGCCAAGTTCATCGAGGATCTGGGCGCGGACTCGCTCGACACCGTTGAGCTGGTGATGGCCCTCGAAGAGGAGTTCGGCCATGAAATCCCCGACGAGGAGGCCGAGAAGCTCCAGAGCGTCGGCGATGTCATCAAGTACATCGAGGAAGTTCGCAGCAAGTAATTCGCGTTGAAGCTTTCCGGGGCAGCGCCGGCTGATGCCAGCCCAAGCTGCCCCGTTTGATTTTATGGCAAGCCATCCTTCCGAACGCCGCGTGGTCATCACCGGGTTGGGCACGGTCACCCCGCTGGCCAACGACGTCGCCTCCACCTGGGACAAGCTCCTTGCGGGCGAATGCGGCATCGACCGCATCACGCATTTCGACGCGACGCCGTTCGACACGCAGATCGCCGGCGAGGTGAGGAACTTCGATCCGAACCCGGCGTTTCCGTCCCCGAAGGATGTCCGCCGCGCGGATCGTTTCGCGCAGTTCGGCGTCTTCGCCGCGCACCAGGCGCTGAAGGATTCCGGGCTCGACCTCGAGAAGGTCAACCGCGACGAGGTGGGCGTGTTCCTCGGCTCCGGCATCGGCGGCCTTGAAACCGTCGCCGACCAGCACACCATCCTCATGAACAAAGGCCCCGGCCGCCTTTCGCCGTTCATGATCCCCATGCTCATCCTGAACATGGGCTCCGGCTTCTTCAGCATGTTCTACAAGCTGCGCGGCCCGAACGTCGCCACCTGCTCCGCCTGCGCCACCTCGACGCACGCGCTCGGCGAGGCCTGGCGCACGATCAAGATGGGCGACGCCCAGGTGATGTTTGCCGGCGGCAGCGAGGCCACCATCGTTCCCATCGGCATCGGCGGCTTCTGCGCCATGAAAGCCATGAGCACGCGCAACGACGATCCCAAGACCGCCTCGCGCCCGTTCGATGTCGGCCGCGACGGCTTCGTCATGGGTGAAGGCGCGGGCGTCGTCGTGCTCGAGGAGCTGGAACACGCGAAAGCCCGCGGCGCGCGCATCTACGCCGAACTCGTCGGCTACGGCAATACCGCCGACGCCAACCACATGACCTCCCCCGCCCCCGGCGGCGAAGGCGCCGCGCGCTGCATGAAGATGGCGCTGCGCAGCGCGGGATTGAACCCGGCGGACATCAGCTACATCAACGCCCACGGCACCAGCACCCCGCAGGGCGACATCGCCGAGACGCAGGCCATCAAGACCGTCTTCGGCGACCACGCGAAGAAACTCGCCGTCAGCTCCACGAAAGGCGCGACCGGCCACATGCTCGGCGCGGCCGGCGCGACGGAGCTCGTCTTCTGCGTGAAGGCGATCGAGAAGGACATCGTTCCGCCCACGATCAACATCGAGAACCAGGATCCCGAGTGTGACCTCGACTACGTGCCGCACAAGGCACGCGAGATGAAGGTCAACGCCATCGTGAACAACTCCTTCGGCTTCGGCGGCCACAACGCCACCGTCATCGCGAAGAAGTTCGTCGGCTGATCGTGTTCTGAACGTCCCTCTCCGCATTTGATGGGGAGAGGGATCAAGGGTGAGGTGTCCACATGGCGTCGCGCACTTCTCCCTCTCCTGGGGGAGAGGGCCGGGGTGAGGGCGGGCATTCATCCGATCAATTTCGGGACACACCTTCTCCCTTTCGCCCAACCCTCTCCGCATCCGATGGGGAGAGGCATCAAGCGTGAGATGTTTAATCCGAAGTTCAGCCCGCGAAAGACGCGAAACACACCAAAGCCCGGTCAGCCTGGAGGCCGTCCATTCGGACAGAACACTCGATTTCCGCCGCAAGCCATTGAAATTCCCTTTCGCGTTCCTTGGCGTGTTTGGCGGACCTTTCTTCACCTCCGTCGCGCGCTTCCCCCTCTCTTGGGAGAGAGAGTTGGGGTGAGGGCGGACGTTCTTCCTCTCCGTCGAAAGTCCCTTCACCTCCGTTTCACTTTCCTTCAACCCCGTTTCCATTCCCTTCGCGGCAATATCGACTCCCCTCAACCTCATCCGCGTCGTCTTCAACTCCGTTTCCGTCCACTTCACCGGCAACCCATTCCCCTTCGCGGCAAGCCCTGCCATCTTCAATCTCATTTCCGCCCGCTTCACGGCAGGATGTGCCTGCTTCCATTCCGTATCCATTCCCTTCACGGCAGGATGTGACGCGCTCCAGTCCATTCCCGGCTTCGTTGGCAATGTAGGCGGGTGCGCCTGAGATCGCTTTCCTCGCCGAACGCCGAGTCAAGAATTTCCGCAAGACGTGACTGTCGCAAGCCCGCACCGCCGTAGGCGCGACATCGTTGTAGAAACTCCGCCCCGACAACGATCCAGCCCCGTCAGGGGTTGCATATCCCGCATCACGCCGACGATGCCGCCCCATGGGGCTGGGGAGTTTTGTGTGGGCGGCTCGTTCTACAAAGATGCCACCCCTACGGGGCTCGGGCCGGAGCGTTGCAAGCGAGGTATCCGCCCGGGAGCGAAGCGCGAGCCGTCCCGGCTCGCAGCAGGTAGCCACGACGACGGTGTTGGAAGTTTCCCCCTTAACCTGTCCACCCGCTGCGACCGGGGACCGGTCGCGGTCCGAGGTTGTCCGCGGCACATTTCGTGCCCGCCGTCGTCAGGCGCTCCGTTGTCTAAGGAAACGCTGAACAAATCCTTTAACCACGAATGGACACGAATGAACACCAATGAAATCAAGGCTTCCAACCGCCTCATTCGTGTCAGTTCGTGTCCATTCGTGGTTCAATCAGCGCTTCCCTAACTCCCCGCCAGATCCGCATTTTCGCCCTTGCGGGCCGGACGCTGGGCTTGGGGGCGTCGTGCGGCAGCGCCGTAGGCGCGGCATCGTTGTAGCAAACCATTCCCAAATAAACCTCCAGCCCCTTAGGGGCGGCATAGTCTCCCGACGATGCCGCCCCTGACGGAGCTGGGGAGTTTTGTGTGGGCGGCTCGTTCTACAAAGATGCCACCCCTACGGGGCTCGGGCCGGAGCGTTGCAAGCGAGGTATCCGCCCGGGAGCGGAGCGCGAGCCGTCCCGGCTCGCAGCGGGTAGCCACGACGACGGTGTTGGAAGTTTCCCCGCCCCTTAACCTGTCCACCCGCTGCGACCGGGGACCGGGCGCGGTCCGAGGTTGTCCGCGGCACATTTCGTGCCCGCCGTCGTCAGGCGCTCCGTTGTCTAAGGAAACGCTGAACAAATCCTTTAACCACGAATGGACACGAATGAACACCAATGGAAACCGGTTGTTGGCTCAGGTTATTCGTGTGGATTCGTGTCCATTCGTGGTTAAATCAGTGCTTCCCTAGCCGGAACGATGCGGTT
>JBDHQG010000408.1:0-4575 GCA_039806925.1 Limisphaerales bacterium | reverse complement strand
TCCAGCAACCGCACGTTATCGCTCCTGCCGGTGGACAGGTTGTCGAGGCCCGTCACCGTTTGCCCCGCGCCCAGCAAGGCTTCCGCGAGGCTGGACCCGATGAATCCCGCCACGCCCGTCACCAACCAACGGCGCGGCGCGGCCTTCAGCGAGGCAAGGGCTTGTTCGTATCGCGTCACGGCAGGGAAACAGAACGGAAGGAACCGCGGCTGGCTTTAACGTCGTTGAAACCGTTCATCAATGGGCGCGAGACTATGATTCACCGGGACGGCTGCCCAGCCATTTCGCGGTTCATGCGAGCGGCTTCTTCCAAATCGGCACCACGCGCTTCATCTCATCGATCAGATGCTGGCACGCCGCGAAGGCTTCTCCGCGATGCGGCGCGATCACCTCCACCCAGAGCGACGATTCATTCACCGGCACCACGCCGACGCGATGCACGAGCCGGATCGATTCAACCGGCCAGCGCCGCTCGATCCCGGCGAAAATCAGGTCGAACTGGTGCAGCACCATCCTTTCGAACGCCTCGTATTCGATCGCGCGGATGGCCTTCTCCCCCTCGCTCCCCCGCACCACGCCCGAGAAATAAACCGCCGCGCCCATTCCAACGGACATTTCGCGCCCCTTCACCAACGCCGGTTCATCAATCGGCTCGGCAGTCAAAATTACAAAACGCTTCATGCGCATCGCATTCGCCATCCTCACGCTTCAACCACCCTGGACCGGGGGAAACAGCGCTACTTCGTCGCCGTCCTTCAGCACGTAATCGCGCGGCTGATAATCCACGCCCACGGCCAGCAGGGTTGATTTTCGCATCGGCTCCAGCCGGGGATAATCTTTCAACAGTCTCTCGAACACTTCGCCCAACGTCGCGCCGTCCGCCGTCGCCACCGTGACCGCAGAAACACCCGCCAGCTCCTTGAAGTAGGAATAAAAGGTGACGCGGATGTTCATGCCGCCAGCACTCTGGAGGGAGGCGACGGGCAGGGCAAGACCTGGTCTTCAGGGCGGACGCGCCTGAATCCCAGGCGCTGCTGGCAGGCATGATCCCAGCCCATGTTGAGTTGCGTGCTGCTCATGCCCGCCTCCGGTCGAGATGTTCAGACTGGCCCTGCTTTCTCGAATTTGCTGATCATCATCTCCAGGGCGTGTTGCCCAAAGCCCGGACCGCGGCCGGTCCCCGGTCGGAGCGGGTCGAGATGCAAGAACATGTTTGAAATTCCACAGGTTTCCGACCCGGCCACGCGCTGCGAGCCGGGACGGCTCGCGCTCCGTGAGCTCCCCCTTCGTCTGGGCAACAGGCCCTCCGCATGAGCCCGAAAAATCTGTCGCCAACAACAGGCCCAACACAATGATCATCCATCGTCACATCGGACTCGGCTTGTTGCTGTCCGCCCTCGCCCTCGCCGCATCATCGCTGCACGCGGCTGATGACATCTTGGTCGCCGACTTCGAGGGCGCCGACTACGGCTCGTGGAAAACGACCGGCGAGGCGTTTGGTCCGGGGCCGGCGCGTGGCACGTTGCCGGGCCAGATGCACGTCGAAGGCTTCAAGGGCAAGGGGCTCGTGAACTCGTTCCACAAGGGCGACAACACGACCGGCTCGTTGACGTCGCCGGAGTTCAAGATCGAACGCCGTTACATCGGCTTCCTGATCGGCGGCGGAAAGAATCCCGAAAAGCTCGCGCTCAACCTGCTCGTGGACGGAAAGATCGTCCGCAGCGCGACGGGACCAAATGACAAGCCCGGCGGCAGCGAAATGCTCGCGCCGGATTCCTGGGAGGTCGCGGAGTTTGCCGGGCAGAACGCCGCGATTCAAATCATCGACGGCGCCACGGGCGGCTGGGGCCACATCAACGTCGATCACATCGTGCAGTCGGATCGCAGGCCGCCGGGTCTCGTCGCGAACCCGAAACGCGATTTCAAGATCGCGAAGCGTTACCTGAATCTGCCGATCAAGAACGGCCCGACGTGCAAGGTCACGACGCTGGTCGATGGCCGCGTGGAGGTGCGCAACGACATCGGGCTGGCGAACGGCGATCCTGATTGGTGGGCGCCGATGGATGTCAGCGCGTGGCGCGGCAGGACTGTCACGATTCAGGTGGACCGGTTGCCGGAGGATTCCACGGCGTTGAGCGCCATCGAGCAGGGCGATGAGATCAAGGGCGCGGAGAATCTTTACCACGAGCCGTTGCGCGGCCAGTTTCATTTCTCGCCGGGGCGCGGCTGGAACAATGATCCGAACGGGATGGTTTACTTCAATGGCGAGTATCACCTCTTCTTCCAGCATAATCCCTACGGCTGGGCCTGGGGCAACATGCACTGGGGCCACGCCGTCAGCCGCGACATGATTCACTGGGAGGAACTCGGCGACACGCTCGCGCCGGCCGACTTCGGCCCGATGTTCAGCGGCAGCGCCGTCGTCGATTGGCGGAACACCAGCGGCTTCGGCAAGGACGGCAAACCGCCCATCGTTTTGATCTACACCGCCGCCGGAAATCCCACCGTGCAATGCATCGCCTACAGCACGGACGGACGGCGCTTCACGAAGCACGGCGGCAATCCCGTCGTGAAACAGATCACCGGCGGCAACCGCGATCCGAAAGTCATGTGGCACGAGCCGACGAAAAAGTGGGTGATGGTGCTCTACGTCGAGTGGCGGAAGAAACACACCATCCACTTCTTCACCTCGCCGAACCTGCGCGAGTGGACGCTCGCCAGCATCACCGACGGCATCCCGGGCAGCAACTACCTCTTCGAGTGCCCGGACTTCTTCGAGCTGCCGGTGGACGGCAAATCCTCCGACAAGAAGTGGGTGCTGCTCGGCGCGAACAGCGAATACGCCGTCGGCACGTTCGACGGCGCGAAGTTCACCCCGGAACATTCCAGGCTCGTCGGCCATCACGGCCGCGGCTTCTACGCGCCGCAGACCTTCAGCGACCTTCCGAAGAAGGACGGGCGCCGCATCCAGATCGGCTGGTTCCAGACCGAGACCAAGGGCATGGCGTTCAACCAGTCGATGACCGTGCCGCTCGAACTCAACCTCGTCTCCACCGCCGACGGGCCGCGCCTGACCTTCACGCCCGTGAAAGAACTCGCGAAGCTGCGCGCGAAGACGCATCGCGTGAAGGCCGGTACGCTGACGCCCGCGAGCGCGAATCCGCTCGGCAAGGCAGGCGGCGAACTGATCGAGCTGCGCGCGGAGTTCACGCCGGAAGACGCGGGCGAAGTCGTCTTCAACGTGCGCGGCGCGACGATTGCCTACGACGCGAAGAAACAGGAACTGCTCGTGAACGGCCATCGCGCGCCCGCGCCGCTGCGCGACGGCAGGCAGCGTCTGACGATCTACTGCGACCGCACCGGCCTCGAAGTGTTCGCCAGCGACGGCCTCACCTACGTCCCGATGCCGTTCCAGCCGAAGCCAGAGGATCAAGCGATCACTCTCAGCGCGAAAACCGGCGCGGCGAAGTTTAGCAAACTGGAAGCCTACGAACTGAAGTCCGCGTGGCCTCAGCGTTAAGAGCCTGGCTCGCGTGTAGAACAAGCTTTCAGCCTGTCCCGAAGTTCTCCAACGCGAACATCAGTCAGTCCGGCTCAGAGACAGGATGTAAGACCTGCCACCAACGGCACCGTTCCGATTCAGGGTTTGTTGCCCTTCGTCGCTCGCGTCTGTCCGTTGCCGAGATGGCGGTTCACCGCGTTCAAGTAGGCGCGCGCGCTGGCTTCGATGACGTCCGTGCTCGCGCCCTTGCCGGTCACGAGTTCGCCGTCGCCGAAGTCCACCTTCACCGTCACTTCACCGAGCGCATCCTTGCCTTCGCTCACGGCACGGAGCTGGTAGTCCATGAGCTTGCCGCGCGTCTTGGTGATGCGGTCCATCGCCTTCAACGCCGCGTCCACGGGACCATCGCCAATGCTCGCATCCTGATGCACCTCGCCGTCCTTCTTGCCGGAATGTTTCAAGCGCACCGTCGCCGTCGGCACGGTTTGGTTGCCGCTGCTGACGCTCAAGTAATCGAGTGACCACGTCTCGGGCACCTCGGCGATCTGCCCTTCCACAAGCGCGGAGAGATCGTCGTCATAGACAAACTTCTTCTTGTCGCCGACCTCCTTGAAACGCGCGAAGATCGCGTTCACATCTTCATCGCTCATCTTGAAGCCGAGATGCTTCAATCGCGCCGCCACCGCCGCGCGACCGCTGTGCTTGGTGAGCGGCAATTCCGTGAGACCCCAGCCCACGTCGCGCGGGTCCATGATCTCGTAGGTCTCGCGCTTCTTGAGGATGCCGTCCTGGTGGATGCCGCTGCCGTGCGCGAAGGCGTTTGCGCCGACGATGGCCTTGTTGCGCGGCACCGCGAAGCTGCACATGCGCGAGACGAGCCGCGAAGTCTTCACAATCTCGCGATGCTTCAAACCGGTGTGGAGACCCTTGAACATGTCGTTGCGCGTCCGGATCGCCATCGCGAATTCCTCGAGCGCCGTGTTGCCCGCGCGCTCGCCGATGCCGTTGATCGTCCCCTCGACCTGACGCGCGCCACCCTGCACCGCGGCGAGGGAGTTGGCGACGGCGAGGCC
>JBDHQG010000407.1:0-4582 GCA_039806925.1 Limisphaerales bacterium | reverse complement strand
CATTTTGGCCTTGTACTTTTGAACAGTGTGTTTAGATGAGTGCGGATGCAAAACACGCATCCCCAACTCAGTTTGATCGCACACTTCCAAAACCTGCCCGACCCGCGCGTCAACCGCACCAAGGATCACGAGTTGATCGACCTCCTCGTCATCGCCATCTGCACGCTGCTCTGCGCGGGCGAGTCCTTCAACGACATGGAGGACTTCGGCCACGCCAAGCACGACTGGTTCAAAACCTTCCTGCGCCTGCCCAACGGCATCCCCAGTCACGACACGTTCAACCGCCTCTTCGCCGCGCTGGACCCGCAGGCGTTCCTGGATTGCTTCCGGCGCTGGACGCAAAGCCTGCGCGCCGCCATCCCGCAGGAAATCGTGGCGCTCGACGGCAAGGCGCTGCGCCGCGCCCTCAACGGTGACCAGAGCGTCAAATACATGGTTAGCGCCTGGGCCGAGGACAACGGCCTGGTGCTGGGCCAGCTCAAAGTGGCCGCCAAGAGCAATGAAATCACCGCCCTGCCCGAACTGCTGCGCGTGCTGGAACTGGCCGGCTGCATCGTCACCGTGGACGCCATGGCACGCAGAAAAAGATCGCCCAAGAAATCATCGAAGCCGACGCCGACTACGTGCTGGCCCTCAAAGGCAATCACGCAACGGTGCAGGAAGAAGTGAAAAGTTTTCTCGACGCCACGGTGGCCGAAAAGAACGCCCAGCCCGTGCGCCCCTCGCCGGCGGCGGCGGCGCTGGCCGTGCTCGAAACGGTGGAAAAAGATCACGGCCGGATCGAAACCCGCCGCTACTACCAGAGCGTGGCGTTGGACTGGTTTGCGGATCGGCCCAAGTGGGAAGGGTTAAAGTCGGTGGGGCTGGTGGAAGCGATCCGGGAAATCGGAGCCACCCGCACGGTGGAACGGCGCTATTACCTGTCGAGCCTGGCGCTGGACGTGGCGACCTTCGCGCGGGCGGTGCGGGGGCACTGGGGCGTGGAGAACAAGTTGCACTGGGTGCTGGACGTGCAAATGCGCGAAGACCAGAGCCGGGCGCGGGCCGGCCACGCCGCCGAGAACCTGGCGACCCTGCGCCGGCTGGCGTTGAATCTGTTGCGGCGGGAGAAAACCAAGCGGCGCGGCATCCGCGGCAAACAACGCAACGCCAGCTGGGATCACGCCTATCTCCTGCGCCTGCTCGGCGCCCCCATTTAGATGCGTCTGCCCTGGGCTCCATCCCACCATGCGTTGACTTAAATTAAAAATACCGGAGAGGATTTCGGCTGAAGGACCGAAAGAGGCCGTTTTTCAGGCAAGCACTGCGGGGAACTGGAAGCTTCCGCTCCAAGGAAACCCCTCAGGGGCGGCCCTCTGATCGCATGAATCAAACCGCTTCATAGAAAAGCGTTGCTGGATAAATGACCAACGTGCAAGGTTTCTTCATTCGAGCCGGCGGCGCTTCGCGAGCACCGGAGATTTCGCCGCTTCCAAACAATGCGACCCATGAAAAAAATCGAAGCCATCATCAAGCCATTCAAGCTGGAAGAAGTTAAGGACGCCCTGCACGAGATCGGCATCCAGGGTCTGACCGTGACGGAAGCCAAGGGTTTCGGGCGCCAGAAAGGTCACACGGAAATATACCGCGGCAGCGAATACACGGTGGACTTTCTTCCCAAGCTGAAGGTCGAGCTTGTCATTACGGACGACCTCGTCGAGCGCGCCGTGGCGGCGATCATCAAGGGCGCCAAGACCGGCAAGATCGGCGATGGAAAAATTTTCGTCTCCTCCATTGAAGAGGCCATCCGGATTCGCACCGAGGAAAAAGGCGAGCAGGCCGTGTAGATCGGCAACCCGTCCCTCCCTCCATCTACGAAAGACAATGAGAGCGCTCCTGCTGGCGTTGTTCGTCGTGTTGTTGGTTCCACCGTTGCCGGCGCGGGCCGCTGAAGCGGGCTCTCCCGCCGCCGCCGAGGCGACCTTCGAGCAGCGGCTGGCGGACATCGAAGCCTACATCAACAACAGCAGCCGGCCCACGGACGGCAAGGCGACCTCGAAAATCTCCGGCCCGGGCCCGGCGCATAACGGCTGGATGATGGTGTCATCGGCGCTGGTGCTTTTCATGACGCTGCCCGGCCTGGCGCTTTTCTATGGCGGACTGGTCCGAAGCAAGAACGTGCTTTCCGTCATCGCCCAATGCTTCGGCCTCGCTGGAATGGTCACCCTGCTCTGGTGGGCCGTCGGCTACAGCCTGACCTTCGGGAAAGCCGGCGCCATTTGTGGCGGCGCCGCACATGCGTTCATGCGAGGCGTAGAGATCGCGCCGAACACGGATTACGGCCAGTGGGTTTCGCACAACATCTTTTTCATCTACCAGATGATGTTCGCGATCATCACGCCGGCGCTCATCAGCGGCGCCATCGCCGAGCGGATGAAGTTTGCCGCCGTGATGCTGTTCTGTCTGCTGTGGATGTTTCTCGTCTACTTTCCCACGGCCCACATGGTCTGGGGCGCGAGCGGAATGATGAACGGCCTGGCAAACGACGCCGCCAAAATCAAGGCCATCGATTTCGCGGGGGGCATCGTCGTCCACATGACCTCCGGCTGGTCCGCCCTCGTGCTCTGCCTGATCCTTGGAAAACGAAAAGGGCACGGCCGCGAACCAATGCCGCCTCACAGCATGGTGTTGTGCGCCGTGGGGACAGGGATGCTCTGGGTCGGATGGTATGGCTTCAATGCCGGGAGCGCGATGGGCGCCGACGGCATCGCCGCGAATGCATTCGTCACCACCACGCTGTCCGCTTCCGTGGGCTGCTTCGTCTGGCCGCTCATCGAATACATCACCAGGGGAAAGCCCAGCGTGCTCGGCTTTTGCTCGGGGGCAATCGCCGGCCTGGCCACCATCACGCCCGCGGCTGGATTCGTGACGCCCGGAGCCGCCGTCCTGATCGGCGTGCTCGCCGGCATCATCCCTTACCTGGCCTGCACCGTGATCAAGACGAGGTTCGGCTACGACGACGCGCTCGATACCTTCGGCGTCCACGCGGTCGGGGGAACCCTGGGAACAATCCTTGCAGGCATCTTCGCCACCGCGAAGGTGAACGCAAACTTGGGAGCCGACCGCATCAAAGGCTTGGTGGGATCAACGCTCTGGCTGGAACAACTGAAGGCGGGCGTGATCGTGCTGGCATGGTCGGTGGCCGCGACGGTGCTGATTATTTACCTGGTGAAAGCCGTGCTCGGGTCGATGCGCGTAACCACCGAGACCGAGACGCTCGGCCTGGACCTCGTGGAGCACGGCGAGGAAGCTTATCACGATTAAATCCGGGAAATCCTCATTCCGAAAATAGCCAAGGGCCGGAGGAAAAACTCCGGCCCTTGCGTCAGGAGATGGGCGACTGGTACAACCGACTTACCACGCGTGGCCGCTGGCGGACAAATTGTGCGACGGAATCACGGCAGCGCGTGCTCGGGCACGGTACAGGTCGGCTTCTCCGCGACGGCGCGAATGTCATAGGTTCCGCCGCCGGGACACTCCGGCTTGCGGGAAATGGTCTTGTCCGCGCCGAACAGATCGCCGTCGCCAGGCACATCCGCATCGTTCTTCTTGTTTTCGAGCGCCCAAACCGCCTTTGCCCCCTCGATGGCTTTCAGGTTGGCGATGCATGCCTGCTTGGCGGAGGATTTGCGCGCCTTGATGAGATTCGGAATGGCAACCGCCGCCAGAACGCCGATGATCGCCACGACGATCATGATTTCGATGAGGGTGAAGCCGCTGCGGCGGCGAAGTTTTAGATGCATAGCTTATTTTTGTTTGGTCGTTCCGCCCGAAAGCCTAGTCACACCAACCAGTCGTGACAAATTCAAAAGCAACCGTACGCCGGGCCGCCATTCTCAAACACCGGCAGGACGAATAGTTGCGCCGGATTTAGTGTTCGACACCCCGCCGGAATCCCCCCGATTCTCTTTCCGCCGGGCGGCTGCATGCCGGCTCAAGCGACTCAATGAACAGCAACTCACGCATCTTCGTGGCGGGACACCGGGGCCTTGTCGGCAGCGCCATTTGCCGGGAACTGGAACGCGCCGGATACACCAACATCATCAAAAAAACGCGGGCGGACCTGGACCTCCTCGACCCGGGGGCGGTGGAGCGGTTCTACGAAAGTGCCCAACCGGAGCACGTATTCGTCGCCGCGGCCAAAGTCGGCGGAATCCTCGCGAACGACCAGCAGCCCGCGGAATTCCTTTATGAGAACCTCCAGATTCAGAACAACCTGATTCACGGCGCCCATCGGGCCGGCGTAAAGAAGCTCCTGTTCCTCGGCAGCTCCTGCGTCTATCCGAAACTCGCGCCGCAACCGCTCAAAGAAGAATTTCTCCTCGCCGGGCCGTTGGAACCGACCAACCAGTGGTACGCCGTCGCCAAGATCGCCGGCATCAAAATGTGCCAGGCTTACCGCCGGCAGCATGGACGAGACTTCATCAGCGCCATGCCCACAAACATGTACGGCCCGAACGACAACTACGATCTCCGGAGTTCGCATGTTCTTCCGGCGTTGATCCGGAAATTCCACGAGGCAAAAGCCAGCGCCGCCGCCACC
>JBDHQG010000406.1:0-4585 GCA_039806925.1 Limisphaerales bacterium | reverse complement strand
GCGCCGCCAGCCGGTGAGCGACATGGGCCATCGCCTGAAGTTTTATTACGCCACGCAGGTGCGGGAAGCGCCGCCGACCTTCCTGCTCTTCGTCAATCGCGACGAGATGCTCTCCGATCAGTATAAGAAATATCTGGCGGACCAGATGCGCGCAGCGTTCGGCTACGAAGGCTGTCCGATCATCCTCGTGCCCAAGGCGCGTCCGAAAACGATCGAGCCGGTGCGGAAGTTCAATCCCGGCCGCAAGCCCGTGCCGGCTCGTGGTGGGCAAAAGCCCGGCGAGAGAGACGGGAGAACGTCCGGCCGTCCGAGCCGTCCGGAAGGCGGGAAGCCGAAGTTCAAGTCGGCGTTCAGTCCCGCTGGCGGACCGAAGCCCGGTCCAAGTCGCGGCGGGAAAGGTGGCAGGAGCGAGAAGCCCCGTCGTCGCTCCGGCAAGGGCAGGGCGGCCGCGCGGGGATTGCGGAGGTGAAGTGGCATCCGGCGTGAGCCGGATCACTTTTCATAGAGATCCGGCTCACGCCGGATGCTACAGAATTTCAGCAGGAACGCGCATCACCCGCACTGCGCCTTCTGACGCAGCGCGTGATCGACGAGCACCAGCGCGGTCATCGCTTCGACCATCGGGACGGCGCGGGGGAGCACGCAGGGGTCGTGACGGCCGCGGCCTTTGAGCGTGGTGTTCTTGTAGGTCACGTCCACCGTGTCCTGCTCGTGCATCACGGTGGCGACGGGCTTGAACGCGACGCGGAAGTAAATCGTTTCGCCGTTGGAGATGCCGCCCTGGATGCCGCCGGAACGATTCGTCACGGTGCGGACCTTGCCGCCCTTCATGCGGAACGCGTCGTTGTGCTGGAGTCCGGTGAGCGCGATGCCGCCGAAGCCGGAGCCGATTTCGAAACCCTTCGAGGCGGGCAGGCTCAACATCGCCTTCGCGAGATCCGCTTCGAGGCGATCGAAGACCGGTTCGCCCCAGCCGACGGGCACGCCGCGCGCCACGCCTTCCACGATGCCGCCGACGCTGTCGCCCGCGCCGCGCATCTTCTCTATGAGCCGAATCATCTTCTCCGCCATCTTCGCGTCCGGGCAGCGCACGATGTTCGATTCGATCTGCTTTATCGTGACGCGTTCATGGTCGATCTCGGCGGCGAGCTTCTGCACCTGTTTCACGTAGGCGAGCACCTCCACTCCGAACTGTTCCTTGAGAATCTTTTTCGCAATCGCGCCCGCGGCGACGCGGCCGATGGTTTCGCGCGCGCTGGTGCGGCCGCCGCCGGGCCACGCGCGAATGCCGAACTTCGCGTGGTAGGTGTAGTCCGCGTGCGATGGGCGGAACTTCGACGCCATCTCGTTGTAAGCCTCGGAGCGCTGATCCTCGTTCTTCACCCACATGCTGATGGGCGTGCCGAGGGTTTTGCCCTCGAACGTGCCGGAGAGAATCTGGACGGTGTCACTCTCCTTGCGCGGCGTGACGATCTTCGACTGGCCGGGCCGACGGCGGTCGAGGTCGGGCTGGATGTCAGCCTCGGTGAGCTTGAGCCTGGGCGGACAGCCGTCCACCACCACGCCGACGCCGCCCCCGTGAGATTCGCCCCAGGTGGTGATGCGGAACAAGTGCCCGAAAGAATTCGCCATGCGAGGAGCTTAACGGGAAAGCGCAGGCGAGGTCAAACGGGCGGTCGCCAAAGGGTGAGTTCGACAGGGTCGGGCTTCCCTCAAAGCGGAGAATGAAGCGCGTCTATCCAAAACCCGAATCGTTCGGCTTGCAGAATCTTCTTTTCCGAGAGACACGCTTTGCCGTGCGGGACAGGCAAGATGCCTGTCCTACCACCAATAGCATCGTTCCGGGCTCAGCGGTGCCGGACGGTCTGGAGGGCGTTGCGAATCTCACGGCTGTGCTGGATGAGTGCGGACCCGCGGCGCAACGGCACGTTCTGGCGGACCGCGCACTCGAATTGGATCAGTTGCAGGATCGCGCCCCGGATGCGGCCATGCTCGATCTGAAATGCGGTCGCCCGCAGATGGGCGAGCAGGTGACGCCGGGCGGAACGATTGGAGACCAGTTCAGTCACTTCGGCGGCCAGGGCTTCGATGCCTTCCACCGGCTCGATCACTTCAACGCGGATTGTCGCCGCGCTTTCGCTCGAACCATCGCTGACCACCGCTGAAATCTCGTGGTCACCCACGGCAAGGCTGACTGTGAGCGTCGAATTGGTCCCGGAGATCGACAGTCCGTCGAACAGCCAGTGCCAGCGCAGCGAATCGCCGTTTGCGTCAAACGAAGCGGAGGAATCAAACTGAACTTTCGCCTGCGATTTGGCGTTTGCGATGACCACGACATGTTCCGCGGAGCCGCTGAGCCAGCAACCGGCGTCCGTCTCCAGCGAAGGCACGGGCGGCTGATTGGCGGATAGAATCGTAATGGTGAAGGTCGCTGGCGCGGACACGTCGATTCCGCCTCTTTCCCTGCCTCCATCGTCGTGAGCAACGGCGGTGACGTTCGCGACGCCGGAAGCACGCGCTGCCGGCGCAAAGGTCAGCGTGCCGTCCGCGGTGATCGCGGGCTGCACCGCAAACAACGCCGGCGAATCAGTGGTCACGACGAACGTGAACTTCTGCCCGACCTCGAACTGCGAACCGGGATTCAGGCGGTACGCCCAATTCGCCAGCGCGACGGGCCCGCTGTTGGCGTCCACCACGGGGCTTGCATGAACCTCGAAGCGCGGCTGGTCATTCACCGGATGAATCGTCAGAAGAAAATCCACCGGTTCGCCTGCGTCCAGACCGCCGTCCTCCGTCCCGCCGTCGTCCACCGCGATGACCGTGACGATGGTCGCTCCATAAGCTCCGTGCGCGGGCGTGAAGCTCAACGTCCCCTCCGCATCAATCGCCGGCTGCACCGCAAACAGCGGCGAGTCCTTGTTCGTCACCTCGAAGCGGACGGTCTGCCCGGATTCGTCGGGAGCGCCCGGCTGAATCGCCGTCGCCCAGCCCGTGAACGTCCTCGGACCATCATCCTCGTCCGCTTCAACGTCCGGGCCCGGAATAAACTGCGGCGGCTGGTTGGCTCCGGGAGCCCGCGGGCTCGTGAGCGCCAGTCCGACGCCGAGAATCCACACGCCCGCCAATCGAATAATGATACGAGGAAACATTGGGAAAACATTGGGAGCCCGACGCCTGGCGAACGCAAGCCAAACGCTGGCCTCCACCGGACGAAAATTGGCGCGGCCGCCGGCTTACTCGTAGCGCAGCGCCTGGATGGGGTCGAGCTTTGCGGCCTTCACCGCGGGAATCAGGCCGGCGATCACGCCGACCACCGCGCTGAAGATGAACGCCACCGTCATGGCCATCGGGGTGATGACCGGGGTGTTGTCCGTGGGGTTGATGGCGCGCAGGATTTCCACCAGGCCGTAGGAGGTCGCGAGCCCGGCCAGGCCGCCGACCAGGGCGATGACCGTGCTCTCGACCAGAATCTGGATGAAGATGTTGCTGTTGGACGCGCCAATGGCCTTGCGAATCCCGATCTCGCGGATGCGCTCGGTGATGCTCGCCAGCATGATGTTGGTGATGCCGATGCCGCCGACGAGCAGGCTGATGATGGCGATGAGGCCGCCGGAGAGCCGGGCGTTGCGAATCGCGTTCACAATGTTGTCGCCCATGTTCTCCTGCGTCATGAAGGAAAAATCCTCGATGCCCTTGTGCGTGTGCATCAGGACGTTTTTCGCCTGCTGCAACGAAGGTTCCAGCTCGTTGACCCCCGCGATGCGCATGTTGATCACGTCCAGGCGCGGGTCGGGAATGCTGTTGGTGCCCGTGGCCGACTTGAACTTCAGATACATGGTGTTCAGCGGCATGTAGACGGTGGAGTTTTTCATCCGGAAGACGAAGTCGCCGCCGCGCCCGCGCCCGCCCCAGCCGCGGCTTCGGGCCGGGCCGCTCTGCTCGGTCTTCGGCTGGGTGCGCTCGAAGGCGCGCCGCTTCTTCTCCGTCTCGCTTTCGTAGCGCTCAAACATGCCGACCACCACGAACGGCTCGCCGCCGATGTTGATCGTGTCGCCAATGGGAATGATCGGCGGGCGCCCCATCTCCTCCTCGTCGCCAAAGAGCTGGTCGCGAATGTTCGTGCCGATCACGCAGACGTTGCGGCTGAAATCGTCGTCCACCTCGTTGAACATGCGCCCGTGCTCGATGACGTGCTGGTTGATGTCGAGCGCGGTCGGCCAGGTGCCGATGATGTTCGCCCACTCGGTGGTTTTGCCCCCCTTGGTCACGCGCAGATTCCGGGCCCGCATCTCGGGGGCCACCTCCGTGACCAGCGGCGCGCTGGCCTTCAAGGCGCGCAGGTCATGCACCGTCAGGCCGACCGCCTGATCGGCCAGGTGCTGCTGGTCGCTGGGAATCTCCTGCTGCTCGATGCGGATCTTCTCCAGGCCGCCAATGGCAATCAGCGCCTCGCGCATGCCGTTCTCCATGCCCTTGACCAGCGCGCTCATCGCCACGAGGCTGGAAACGCCGAGGATGATGCCGAGCATGGTCAGCAGGGAGCGAAACTTGTGCGCCCAGATTTCCTTGAAGCCGACCGCGATGG
>JBDHQG010000405.1:0-4586 GCA_039806925.1 Limisphaerales bacterium | reverse complement strand
CGCGTCGATGTCCTTTGCCTTCCCGCCGAGATGTTCCGCCGCGAAATTTTCGTCTGGTCGCTCGGCGAGATTGTAAACGCCCCAGTACAGCCCGTTGAGGTAAAGATGCACGAAGATGCCGCGGGCGGACGGATGACCCATCGCGGCATAGGTTTCGCGCATCCATTGATCGCGCAGGTAATCGCCGCGTTTGCGCTCGGCCCCATTCCAATGGAGCCAAGAATTGTTGCAGCCGGCGCGCAGGATCAGGTTGTCGAACTCCTCTGCTCCCGGCCCAGAGAACAATGGGAACTTCAGTTTGCCCGCGCCATACTTCTTGCGGAACGCGAGGCGGAAAGCGTGCTTGGGCGATTCGTCGGGGCGCCGGTTCCAGCCGCCTTGAATGCGCAGGCCGCAATCGGTCTGAAATCCTTTGGCGCCGTCGGCGGGAATGAACTCGGCGGATGTCGCGCGTTCCCAGTCGTCGCCGCTCTGCATCGGTTTGGCGTAAATGCCGCGGGCCGTGCCGTAGAGATCGCTTTCGTTCATCACGAGCGACAATGCGGGCAGGCTGCGCAGCGCCTCGGGCAATACGTCGCGATAAGCCGGGTGATTCACGATCTCCGGGTCCATTTCATAATCGGCGACAACATCCTTGCCGCCGTTCGTGCCCCAGGTGTGCGGCGCGCCAGCGCCCGTTTGCTTCAAGACGTCGGCGACGAAGATAAAAGTGTGCGTGTCGATTTCGGTGACCAGTTCCTCGCCGCGAAAGCCGGCGGCGCGAAGGGTGGTCGTGGTTGGAATGCGGATGGGCGTGCTGAATGGCTGACCGTTCTGCGGAGTGGGCGCAGTGCCGTTGGTGGTGAAGTAAAGTTTCGCGTCGCTCGCGTCCGAGGAAATCGTGAGATCAAACGGAGCCTCGCGGAAGCCGCGCTTGGTGCTGAACTTGACCTTCGCCGGCTTCGCGTTCTTCTCGGCCGCCGGCAGCGGAACTGCGCTAAGAATGGCGGCGCAGACGAGGAGCAATGGCAGCGATCTCATGGGCGAAAGGTTGCCCGAATTATGTCGTTAAGGAAGCGCTGATTGAACCACGAATGGACACGAATCCACACGAATGAGGCGGCGTGAAGCCTTGATTTCATTGGTGTGCATTCGTGGTTGAAGGAATTGTTCAGCGTTTCCTTAACGGCAACGGCGGATTCAATCGGATCTGTTTCCTGCGATGCAGGGGATCGAAGGTTTGGCGTTCTTCGTTCTCATTAGGGAAGCGCTGATTTAACCACGAATGGACACGAATCCACACGAATAACCTGAGCCAACAGCCTGTTTCCATTGGTGTTTATTCGTGTCCATTCGTGGTTAAGGTCGTTCTTCAGCGTTTCCTTAGCACCCGGCTTCAGCCGGGTGAACCAGGACGGATCACTCTTCATAGCCGCTTCAGCGGCTTGTTACGTTTTGAAAGCTGTTGAAACTGTTGAAACAGCTTCTCCTCGTGGGTGCGTCCGACACCCGGCTGAAGCCGGTGCTAATGAGAAGTGTGACAAGCGTCGGCTCTCGGCGGATTCACCCCGCCAACTTCCGCCGCAGCGCGGACAGCACTTTGCGATGCGCGCTGGTGAAGGCGAGCGCGTCCAGTTCTTCAATGCTTAGCCAGCAGGATGCCTCCTTTGCAGGCAGAGCCTTCGCGCGGCTGATCAGAATCGCTTCGAGCGAGATTCGGTAGCGGGTGATGGAATGCTTGATGGTGACGAGCGGTTCGAATTGCGCGGGTTTTCCGCCGAGGAGTTTCGTCGCGGTTGGTAGAAGGTCGGTCGTCGTCGCGTCGATCTCGACATTGGGGAACTCCCAAAGGTGCGCGTTCACGACACCGGCGGGACGTTGTTCCACCAGCCATTTGCCGCGGCGTTGAACGAGAAAGGCAACGAACCGCCGGTCTGTGGCGGCGGCGCGTTTGCCGAGATTGGGCAGCGCATCGACGCGATTCGTGGCGCGGGCCACGCATGGTTTCCGCCAGGGACAAACCTCGCAGTTCGGCTGCTTGGGCGTGCAGATGAGCGCGCCGAGTTCCATCAACGACTGGTTCAGCGCGGAACAGGAGCCGCTCAGGAGAAGTGATGAGTGAAGAGTGATGCGTGATTTGTGAGCGGCGGCGGCGTGGACGAGTTCTTCCGCCAACTGCCAGAGCTTCGCGTTGGTGTTCTTGTCGCGGGGATTCTCCTCGATGCCGTGGAGGCGCGTGAGCACGCGGATGACATTGCCATCGAGGATCGGCGATGGCTGGTTGAAGGCGATGCTGGTGATGGCGCCGGCGGTGTAGCGTCCGATGCCAGTCAGCGCGAGGACGTCATCGAAGGATTGCGGGAACTGGCCGCCATTCTCGCGCACGAGCTGTTGCGCGGCCTTTTGGAGATTGCGAACGCGGGTGTAGTAACCGAGCCCCTCCCAGAGTTTGTGGATTTTTTCCGGCGACGCGCTGGCGAGGGAGGCGATGTCCGGCAGTTCGCGCATCCAACGTTCCCAATACGGAATGACGGTCTTCACCTGCGTCTGTTGCAGCATGATTTCCGAAACCCAGATGGCGTAGGGATCGAGCGTGCGACGCCACGGCAGATCGCGGGCTTTATGTGCGAACCAGTCGAGCAGGGCGGAGACGAGATGTTCGGGGCGGCGCGGGCGGGTCACGGCAAGTTACTTCGCCACGCCGGGCAGGCTCTTCCAGAGCTTGTCGAGGATGCCGCGGAGTTTCACGGCGTCGCTCCAGCTGTCGGGAAGTTGATGGAGATTGTAGCCGCTGGAGGCCGGGCCCATTTCGGGCACGACGTAGATCTCGCGGCCGGCCTGGTTGCCTTGCAGCCAGACTTGCAGGCATTTTTTGGCGAAGGGCAGCCAGTCTTCGAGCTCAGGCGAGACGCGTCCGCGTCCGTCGGTGACGGGCACCTGGCAGTGCTGACCGTTGAACGGGCGGAAGTGAAACTGGTTCGCAAGCTGGATGAGATCCGGGCGCACGAGCAGGCGTTCCCAGAAGGGCGGCGCGAGATGTTTCACCACAGCGATGTGCGAGAAGTCCCAGGTGAAGCGCAGCGGCTTGGCGGTGACGCGTTGGTAGCCTTCCGCGAGCGCGTAAACTTTTTCCGGCGTCTCCGTGCAGGTGTCGCGATGAATCTCGACCGAGGGCTGAAGTCCGAGCGCTTCGCCTTCGAGCATCACGCGGAGAGCCATGCGGACGGCGTCGCTTGGCGTGGTGTCGTGGTCGCCGAGCTGGATGTTGATGAGCTTTGCGCCGGCATCCTGGTTTTGCATCAGGAGGGAGCGGAATTCGTCCGGCTTGGCGGAGGAAAAGTAGCCGACGATGGTGAGGCCGAACTTCTCGGCGAGCTTGCCGTGCTTGGGCGTGGCGAGATCGGTGAAGCCGTGGAAGCCCGCTTCCTTCACGGCTTCGATTTTCTTTTCGAGCGGCCAGGGCTTTTTGGGGTTGGGAGTGTCACGAAGGGACCAGAGGTTTGCGATGTGGCGAATGCACGGCTTGCCTGAGTTTGCTTGAGCCATAGGTTGGTGGCCGGAGTTTAAGCAGCAAACACCATCGGGCGTAAAGAAAAGTTGCAATAACCACCAGCTGTTTTTTTGGCGGGCTTGTCTTCCCTGGGCGTTTTCCGTGAAGGCAGCAAAAAGCCCGGGCGGCTGCGTCCGGGCTTTGCGATTCCGGTGGATGGCCGGAGGTGAAGGGGTTCGCGGCGGTTGATTAAGCGACCTTCATTTTGAACAGGCCTGATGGGTCGGCCATGTTCAGCATGGAAAGGTCGAGTCCAGCTCCGGGCGTGCGCTGCTGGGCCCTCTTGTTCTGGGCGGCGATCCGTTTGATGGTTTCCGCGGCGTAGTACTTGATGGCCCCGACGCTCAAGGTGGCCTTGAAGATGATCGTGAGCAGGCAGAATTCATCCACGTTGACGACGACGAGGCTGGAGTGTTCGCCCTGCTGGTAAACGCTGGTGAAGTTGCTTTCGCCCACCAGCGCCGCGATGCTTTCGGTGGCGGCAAAGGAGGCGGCGGAAAGCGCGGCGAGAGTCATCGTGTCCAGCTGCTGCGTGCGTCCGTTCTGGGTGATGATGAACCCGCCCTTGTCGATGACGAGCGTGGAGGTCGCGTCGCTCTTGATCAACAGCTCCTGGAGGGCGTTGTTGATCTCGCTGATGTCTTCTTCGATGAGTTGTGGAAGCGTCGCCATAATTTCATTGAGTTGAACGGCGGTGAGTGTCGGGTCAGGCGGCCTTGCGCTGGCTTTCGGCGACAAATTTCTGCAGGAGCAGGCGCGTGATCATGTTCAACGTCTCGAACACGCCCTCGCACTTGTGCGCGCACGCGGTGAAGGAGGGCACCTGCTCCTCGCGGTTGTTCAGGAGGAACTCCATGTATTCGACGGGAGCGACGTTCGGGAGGTCGCGCTTGTTGTACTGGAGGATGTAGGGAATGTCCGCGAGGTTGAGGTTCAAACCCTTCAGGTTGTCCTCGAGGTTCTGAAAGCTCTTCACGTTTTCCTCCATCTTGTCGTATTGCGAGTCGGCGACGAAAACGATGCCGTCCACGCCGCGGAGCACGAGCTGGCGGGTGGT
>JBDHQG010000404.1:0-4597 GCA_039806925.1 Limisphaerales bacterium | reverse complement strand
TGCGCGGCCTCCAGATGCACATTGGCTCGCAGCTCACGCAGGTGAAGCCGTTCGAGCTGGCGGTGGCGAAGGTGGTGCCGCTGGTCGCGAAGCTGGCGAAGAAATACAATTTCGAGTTCTTCAGCATCGGCGGCGGACTGGGCATCGTTTACAACCCGGCGCTGGAGAGCGGTGACTCGGCGTGGTGGAAGTCATCGTCTGCGAAGGCGATTCTCACGCCCGAGCATTATGCGAAGACGCTGGTGCCGCTGTTGAAGCCGCTGGGCCTGCGCATCCTCATCGAGCCGGGCCGTTTCATCGTGGGCAACGCAGGCATCCTCGTGACGCGCGTCGAGTACGTGAAGCGCACGGGCAGGAAGAACTTCGTGATCGTGGACGCGGCGATGAACGATCTCATCCGCCCGGCATTCTACGATTCCTACCACCAGATCGTTCCGCTGGCGCGCAACGGCGGCAGGGCGACGATTTCATCCGACGTGGTCGGGCCCATCTGCGAGTCCGGCGATTACTTCGCGAAGGATCGTCCGCTGCCGAAGGTGGGCGAGGGCGACTATCTCGCGCTGCTCAGCGCGGGCGCCTACGGCTTCGTGATGGCGTCGAACTACAATTCGCGCGGCCTCGCCGCCGAGGTGCTGGTGAACAAGAATCAGGCGGCGGTGGTGCGGCCGCGCCAGCCGGTGGAGAAGATTTGGGCGACCGAATCGATCCCGGCGTGGTTGAAGAAGTGAGTTGATCTTCGGCGGTCTATCCGCCGCGCCCGCTTCCGTCCACCACCACGCGAACGGAAGCGGGCTTGAAAAATTTGAGCGGCCCCGCGTTATTTCTCGCAGAGCATCATTCCGCTCGCGCTGCTGCTTTTCGTCGATTTGACGAGGACGGGCGCCGGCCTGCCACTCCACTCGACGAGGTTCGAGTAGCGCTGGCAGCGCTCGGCGACGACGCGGCTGACGCGCCCGTTGAGCACCTGTCCCGGGGCGTTCCACAGCGCGTAGAATTCAAAGTTGGTGGGCTGGCGGTTGTAAGTTTCCTGAAACGACTTCACGCGGCGATCGATGAGCACCAGCGTCACCGCCTTCGCCGTTTCGGGATCCGTGTAGCGGGTAGAGCTCGTCACGCTGCGCCATTCGCGCTTGAGGATTTGGTAGCGGCTGATTTCGCCGGCCCGACCCACCATGCGGTCGTTGTTTCCTGTTTCAATCATCGACAGCGCCGCGAGGCGATCCATGCCGAACGACACCATCGGACAGAGCACGAACAACAATGCCAATGTTCTCATGCCGGGAACGTAAGTTCGACCCGGACCCCGTCGCAATTGAGGCGCCTACACGGCGATTTCCCCGTGGTTCCCCGGTCGGGTTTAGGGGATTCCCCTAAGACAGGATGGCGCAGCGGTGTGGACGGCCCATCGCGGGGATGTCAAGCGGGCGGGCGAACACCCTGAACCCGAGAAGCTTCGCGTGGAGCCAGGCGGAATGCGTGGAACGACTGCGGCCTTCCGATGGAGCGGATGTTGGGGAGGATACGGTCGCGTTCAGCGTCCGGCCTTCGGAACAAGTTTCAGGCTCAGGCTGCGGATGTGCATCTCCACGTCGAACGAACCGGGCAGTTCCCAGCCCATGTTCATGCCGCCGATTCGGTAATCGGCCGGGTCTTTCGAGCCTTGGAGAAAGCCCCGTTTCCAGGCCAGTTCGAGCGCCTCGCGCATCAAGGGCAGGAGATCGCGTTCGAGGACAATCCATTCGCCGTCGTGCGCGCTGGATTTCGTGTAAGTCTGGCCGCCAGGCGTGAAGATATACTTCGCGGTGCCGCCGAAGTCCTGTGCCTTGAATTCCCTCGGGAACCGGTCGCGATTGTCGTAAACCGGGACGCCGAACCACAGCAGATCGCCGTGGCCAGGCGACTGGCGATTGCAGTTCTGCACGGTGAAGAAAATCTGGAACTGGGCGGCATGACGATCCGGCGAGTAGTCGTCGCGATGGAGGTTCCGGGAGCGGGCAAGCCGGGCTTCGACTCTGAATCTGGCTTCCGCCAGTTTCGGAAGTGATGGGCTCCCGGCAAACTCCTGCTCCACGAGCAGGTGAACCCACGGGTCTTTGGCGGTTCGGGCGGGGTGGCCATATTCCATCGCGGAATTGGCGGCCAGGATCAGAACGGGATGGGTCGTTCCCGATCCGAACTGCACGAGCTTGGTGAGATTGCTGCACGTCAACGAACCGTCCGGATTCCTGGCTGCGGCGGAGGGTTGGAGCGGGAACCGGCTGCTCCATTGGGACAATCCCCAAACAGGCTTGGCCGGGCCAGCGGTCAGTTCTCCATAGCGGACATGTCGTCCAGGTTTCGGTTCCCACAGGATGAAACCCTGCCTGAACTCGCGATCCACGATTAACTCCTGCACGGGCGCGGCGGAGACTGAATCGATGAATGAAAGCAACGCGACTAGAATCAGGAGCCCGGCGCGAATCGTCATGGAGTGATGAAATGGTTTCGACGTGGCGATGTCACGCCGAACGATGCTTCACCTCGCGATTACCCGCCATCGAAGCGCCCGTGGATGACGCTCGACGCGAGCGCGTGTTTGGGCTTTTGATGTCGGCACCATGCTCACCGAATTCGGCCGCGCCTTCGACTGTCCCGGCTGGGATTTCCCCTGGTGCTGCGTGGAAGCCGTGTGCCGCCGCGTCGGCGTCTCCCGCAAATAACCGAACCCCGCTCCTCCCATGAACCGCATCGAACGCTCCGTCAGCCTGCATCCTTACTTCAAAGTTCGCCCCGGCCAGATGGCCGCGGTGAAGGCATTGCTCCGCGAATTCGTCGCCAGGGCGCAGTCCGAGGAAAAGCTCCTGTATTACGAGTTCACGATTAACGGTGACATCGTGTTCTGCCGCGAAGGCTATGTCGGGGCGGAAGGCGCGCTCGCGCACCTTGCCAATGTCGGCGTCCAGCTCGACCAGATGTTGAAGCTGTGCGAGGTCGTCCGGCTCGAAGTCCACGGCCCGGCGGACGAGCTGGAAAAGCTCAAGGGCCCGGTCGGCGCGTTCAATCCGCAGTGGTTTGCCTACGAGTGCGGCGTGACGCGCTAAACGCGTTGCTTGTCTGCGAGGTGTGAGGGCAGGGGCGACGGTGTCACGGCAACGGCGCTTTTTCTCCAAACTGCCGCTGGCAATCATTGCGAGACTCCGCTTGAATCCATGCCGCCACCGGCCATCTCGGCCGGGCGCTGAAGGCCGGTATGATGTCACAAACCACATTGCTTCCGGATAAATCCGGGCCGCACTGCGCCCCGCCAGAGGATCGCCTTTTAGTTTCCGTCTCCGTTTGTCGGAGGATTTCCGCCTGTCCGCTGACCTTGAAGATTCCTGTCCTCGTCACAACTTTTCGTCCGTCGTAAGGGTGAACTAGACACAAAACAAAACTATGAGCACCAACAAAGACCAGCGTATCGTCCAGACTTACCTCTTCTTCCGTGGCAATTGCGAGCAGGCCGTGGAGTTTTACAAGAAAGCCCTCGGCGCGGAGGTCGAGATGATGATGCGCTTCAAGGATTCGCCGGAACCGCACCCGCCCGGGATGCTGGCGCCGGGCTGGGAAACAAAAGTGATGCATTGCAGCTTCCGCGTCGGGCAGACAGTGGTGATGGCGTCCGATGGTTGCGGCACCGAGAAGGGCGGCTTCGACGGCTTTTCGATGTCCATTTCGGTGAAGACCGAGGCGGAGGCGGACAAGGCGTTCGCCGCGCTGTCCGACGGCGGCAAGGTCACCATGCCGCTGACGAAGACATTCTGGTCGCCGCGTTTCGGAATGCTTCAGGATCGGTTTGGCATCGGCTGGATGGTCAGCGTGGCCCCGGCAGGGCAGTGCTGACCCGTGACCTTCAAGAAAATTTTATGCGCAAGAAACTCTTCATTGGATTGGGCGCCATCGGCGCGGTGTTGCTCGTGTTCATCATCGTTGTGGCGATGCAGCCCTCGACCTTCCGCATCAGCCGCAGCGCGACGGTGGCCGCGCCGGCGGCGGCGATTTTCCCGCACGTCAACGAGCTGAAGAAATGGCAGCCGTGGTCGCCGTGGATGAAAATGGACCCGAATGCGAAGAGCACGTTTGAAGGCCCGGAAGGCGGCAAGGGCGCGGCGATGACGTGGGCCGGCAACAACGAAGTCGGCGAAGGGAAGATGACGATCATCGAAAGCAAGCCGAACGAGCTGGTCCGCTTCCGACTCGATTTCTACAAGCCCATGCCGGGAACGAGTGAAGCGGAGTTCACCTTCAAGCCGGAAGGTGCCGGCACGGTGGTGACCTGGAGCATGAGCGGGACGAACAACTTCATCGGCCGGGCCATGTGCCTGGTCATGAACATGGACAAGATGGTTGGCGGGCAATTCGACAAGGGACTCGCGTCAATGAAGGCCATCGTGGAGACGCCGGCGAAACCTTGATGCTCACAACGCGCGCTGCGTTCTGCGGCGCCAACGGAAGGATTCATGAAATTCCTGTGCCTGGCCTGGGAAGATGAAGCGAAGCTGAACGCGCTGACCGACGCGGAGTGGGACGCGCTCCGGTGCGAGACTCTGGCGTACGTGGACAAATTGCTAAAGAACGG
>JBDHQG010000011.1:0-19431 GCA_039806925.1 Limisphaerales bacterium | reverse complement strand
CCCGGCGAGAACATCAACAAGTCACGCATTGCATGGTCGCCGCGTTCCGGCGTGCAGGGCCGGCCGGAAGATTGGGGCCGGATCGATCTGGAGTGAATCTTTGCCGGAGCAAAGCAACAGGACCGGCTTCCAGACCTGTCCGATTAACCGGATCGCCGGCGGGGAACGACTGCTATTTTCGACGGCCCTGCCCGATCAACCAGTCGTCCACTGCCGTGGCGAGTTCCGCGAGATACGTGTCGCCAGCAGGATGGCGCGTCAGGGCCGCGAGGATGTAATGGCGCCCGTTCCCTTCGATGACGGCCGAATCGTGCAGCCAGTTTTCCCATGAGCCCGACTTGCGCCGGATGGTCAGTCCGCGCCCGTTCAAACCGCGCACGAACTTCATGTTGTCGTGGGCGATCTCCGGCGAGGTGAAGATCTCGCGCATCGTCGCCGAGGCCTCCGGCGACACCAGCCGGCCTTGTTCCAGCAGAAGGTAGAAACGCAGGATCTGTCGCACCGTGGCGGCATGGGAATGATCGGCAATCGGATCTCCGATACGATCTCCGCCTTTGCCGTAATGTTTCCCCACCCAGATGCCGCCGCCACGCTCGCGGCCGTAGAAACCGTATCGATCGAGCACCTCCTGAATCTGCCGCAGACCGAGCAACTGCGAATACTTCGCCGCCTTCTCATTGCTGGAAATTTTTATCATCAATCCCAGCTCGTGCCGGACCACCGGCTCCAAGTGCGTCGCCGCCCCGGGATGAAGCTGAAACCATGCGAGCAGAATCCCGATCTTCGGAATGCTCGCCGCGTATTCGATTCGGTCGGGATGAATCATCGCCAGCCGTCCGCCTTGCAGATCGAGCAGGCCCACCGCCGTCTGCTCTGACGTCATGCCATGACGGTCGCGCAGGCTCGCGTCGATCTGTTCCAAGACGGCTTGGGCGGCGGCATCCGTCGGCGAATCGAAGTTCAGTTCGTATCGGGAGAAATCAGTCTTCATCGGCTTCCGGAGGTTCACGCAACCGGCCAGCATCGTTGCCGCCGCAGCCACCAGAAACTGGCGGCGGTGGAGACACCCGGCTGATGGGCGCGTCGTGGTCATCGCGCGAAACGATGCGCGGTTGCAGGCCGGGGCGCAACGCCGGGCTGACCGAAATGGCTGCTTCCAGGGTTGTTGAATCCGGCTGTGCCCGGTAGAGTCGAAGCCTGTCACCAATCATGAATCGCCGCCCCCAACGCCGCTTCGATCTCCTCTGCCCGGTCTTCGTCCGGATCGGCATCGGCGTTCTCGCGGGCACGATGCTGCTGGCAAAATCGACCGCTGCCGATGCGGGCGGTCCCAAGCCGTCGACGGCAATCTCGCCTGCGGCTCACTGGTCTTTCCAAGCGCTTCCGGCCGCGGCCCAGTTCGGCGGCACCGCGTCGATCGACTTCTTCGTTCAGCAGAAGCTGCGCGACGCGAAATTGACTCCTAGCCGGGAAGCGGATCGAGCCACGCTCATTCGCCGCGTGGCGTTCGTGCTCACGGGACTGCCGCCGACGCCGGAGGAGATTGATGCGTTCGTCGCGGACAAGAAACCCGGTGCGTATGAACGCATGGTGGAGCGTTATCTGAGTTCGCCGCGTCATGGCGAGCGCTGGGGCAAGCACTGGCTGGACGCCGCCGGTTACGCCGACTCGAACGGCTACTTCAATGCGGATACCGACCGTCCGCTCGCCTACCGCTACCGCGATTACGTCATTCGCTCGGTCAATCGCGACAAACCGTTCGATCAATTCGTGCGCGAACAAATCGCCGGCGACGAATTGTCCGGCTGGAAGCGCGGCGAGCCCGCGACGCCGGAAATCATCGAACTGCTCGAAGCCACGCATTACTTGCGCAACGGCCAGGATGGCTCGGGCGAGAGCGACGGCAATCCGGACGAGGTGCGCACCGACCGCTACTACGCGCTGGAATCCGCGATGCAAATCATCGGCTCCAGCCTGCTCGGCGTGACGGTGCAGTGCGCGAAGTGTCATGATCACAAGTTCGAGCCGTTCGCACAGAAGGATTACTACGCGCTGCAGGCGGTGCTGTATCCGGCCTTCAACATCGACAAGTGGGTGAAGCCGAACGACCGCGTGGTGCATGCGGCTCTGCCCGGTGAACTCGAAGCATGGGAGGCAGCGGAGAAGAAACTCGATACGGAAGTCGCGGAACTGAAGAGCCAGTTCAAGACGTGGCAGGCGACGAATCAGCCCGGCGGCTGGCGGTTGTTCTCCGATGGCTTCAATGACGGCGAATCGCTGACGAAGCGTTGGTCGAACACGGCACCGACGGACGATACACCGGCAGGTTTGCCTGCAGTGACGCTTGATTCTGACAAAGCTCCGGCGGCGCGTGTGAAGGGCGGCGCGTTGGAGATCATCGAAGGCGGCGGCTCGGGAGATCGCTGGCTGAGCACGAAGGACGCGTTCGAGTGGCGTCCGGGCGCGGTCAGTCAATGGATTCAAGTTACGTTCGATCTCGTCGCGATGAAGCTCGATGGGAAGGGCGGTTCTGCGGGGCGCATCGGTTACGTCATCGCCGCGCGCGATTTCAATGACAACAGTGACACCGACGGCGGGAACATCCTCATCGATGGCAATCCAGATGGCGCGACGAGTGTGCATGTGGATTATCCGGGCGCTGACTCGAAGAGCCGCGGCAACATCGGCGAGACGGGTTACAAGGCGGGCCATAACTACGGCGTGCGCATCACGCGCACCGCGACGAACGAGTTCACGCTGGAGCATCTCGTCGATGGCGCGGTGGACGGCGCGTCGCTCAAGCTGAAGGAGAAGGATCTGCCCGAGGGCGGCTTCGCGTTCGAGTATTGCTGCGGCCGGAGCTTCGTCGTGGACAACGTCATCATCGAAGGCTCGAACGATTCCGAGCCGGGCTGGGTGGCGAAGAACGAGCGTTACCAGAAGGAACTCGCGGAGCGGAAGAAGGCGTTCGACAAGGCGAGCAAGGCCGTCGCCGCGAAACGTTCTCCGAAGCCGGGTCGCATCGCGTGGATGACGGACGGCGGCGCCGAAGCTCCCGAGGTTCGCTTGCTCAAGCGCGGCAATCACAAGACGCCGGGTGACGTGGTGACGCCCACGTTCCCCGCCTTTCTCAAGACACGCGATGGACACGTCGCGAATTTCCAACCCGCGAAGACCACCGCCACCACCGGTCGTCGGCTGGCGTGGGCAAATTGGCTGACCGAGGCCAACTCGCCACAGGCGTCGCTGCTCGCGCGCGTGACGGTGAATCGCGTGTGGCAGCATTACTTCGGCGTCGGCATCGTCGCCACGCCGGACAACCTCGGTCTGAGCGGCGCGAAGCCGTCGCATCCCGAACTGCTCGACTGGCTGGCCGCGAAGTTCGTCGAGTCCGGCTGGAGCATGAAGGCACTGCACCGGCTGATACTTGAATCGGCGACGTTCCGCCAGACCAGCGCGCCGCGCGAACGTGCCGTGGCCCGCGACCCGGACAACCACCTGCTCTGGCGTTATCCGGTGCGGCGCCTCGACGCCGAGGCGATTCGCGACGCGATGCTGGCCGTGAGCGGACGGCTCAGCTCAAAGACGAATGGTCCGTATGTGCCGACGCCGCGCAATGGCATCGGCGAAGTGCTCGTCGATGAAGCGAAGCCGGACGCGTTCGCGCGCTCCATCTTTCTCCAGCATCGCCGCACGCAGGTGCCGACGTTCCTCGGCACCTTCGACGCGCCCTCCGTCGTCTTCAATTGCACGCGGCGCGCGGAGACGACCATGCCGTTGCAGTCGCTCAGCTTGTTGAACTCCGAGTTCTCCGTGAAGCGCGGCGAGGATCTGGCGCAGCGTCTCGCGCGCGATTGCGGCGCGGATGAAGTCGCGAAGATCCGGCGCGGCTTCTTGCTCACCACGGGACGCGAACCCGATTCCGCCGAGCGCAAGATGGCGACACGTTTCCTCGCCGAGCAACGTCGCATCTACGGGGACAAGAAGGATGCGGACGCGCGTGCATGGGCGGATTTTTGTCAGTCGCTCTTCGGCCTGAACTCATTTCTCTACCTCGAATGAACCGCGCCTTTGATTCCATTTCGCGTCGTGCGTTCCTCGGTCGTTCCGCCGGCGGCCTCGGCGCACTTGCGCTGGCGCAGTTGCTCGGGCCGCGGCTCGCGTTCGCGTCGAACCCGCCGAAGCCCGGCCACTATCGTCCGCGCGCGAAGGCGATCATCAGCCTCTTCCAGCACGGCGGGCCGAGCCAGATGGATTTATTCGACTGCAAGCCGGCCCTGAACAAGTGGAGCGGCAAGCCGTATCCGGGCGGCGACCTTGAAGTGCATTTCGACAAGCAGGCGGGCAACGTCCTCGGCGCGCCATACGCGTTTCATCCGCGCGGGCAGTGCGGGATGGAGCTCTCCGAATTATTGCCGCACACCGGATCGATCGCGGACGAGATCACACTGGTGCGCTCAATGACGACAGGCTCGGTCGATCACGAGTCCGCGCTCCGTATTATTCATACCGGACGTTTCCTCGCTGGCCTGCCGACGCTCGGCTCGTGGGTGCTCTACGGGCTCGGCTCGGAGAACGAAAATCTGCCCGCGTATGTTGTGCTCGGTGATCCCGGCGGTTTGCCCGTCGATGGCGAGCGCAACTGGTCGTCGGGTTTTCTGCCGGCAATTTATCAAGGCACACCGTTCCGCAGCGGCGATTCGCCGGTGTTCAATCTTCAAACGCCCGCGCACATTCCGCCGCAGGCGCGCGCGAACCAACTCGGTTTGTTGAAGGCGCTGAACCAGCGTCATGCCGCGCGTTTTCCGGAGAACACGGAACTCACCGCGCGCATCGCGAATTTCGAGACGGCGGCGCGCATGCAGACGGCGGTGCCCGAGGCGCTCGATTTGTCCGGCGAATCGGAGGCGACGAAGAAGCTCTACGGCCTCGACAAACCCGAGACAGAGGAATACGGACGGCGTTGTCTGCTGGCGCGGCGGCTCGTCGAGCGCGGCGTGCGTTACGTACAGTTGTTCCTCAGCGGCCAGCCGTGGGACACGCACGACAAGAACGCCGAACGCCTGAAGGGACTTTGCGCGAAGACGGACCAGCCGAGCGCCGCGCTGGTGCGCGATCTCAAAGCGCGCGGGCTGCTCGATTCCACCGTTGTCCTCTGGACCGGCGAGTTCGGGCGGCTTCCCATTTCCCAGGGCAAGGACGGACGCGATCACAATCGCCATGCGTTCTCGCTGTGGGCGGCGGGCGGCGGATTCAAGAAGGGCTACGTCCACGGCGCGACGGACGAGTTCGGCTACAAGTCCGTGCAGGAGGTCGTGAGCGTGCATGATTTCCACGCGACGCTGCTGCACACGATGGGCGTGGATCATCGCGCGCTGCATTTCCCGCATGAAGGCCGCGAGGCGAGTTTGACTGACGCAGACGTCACCGGCGCGAACATCGTGCCGGCGCTGCTGGCGTGATCGTGGGTTTACCTCCCCGTGGGGCCAGTCCTGGAGTGGCCTCCAAACTTCCCGGTCGATACCCGATGGCTGTGGCACTACGACATTCTTGATCTGCGTCAAGATCACATTTGTCCCGAGCATTGCGGATTCGTCGCCGTGAGAACTGACTTGGGTCAAGGACGACGGTGAGTAGTCTGACGAACCTTAAACCAAAGTTGGATTCGCCAATAGCGGCGGTCCCAGCCAAAACAAAACATGAAGCCAAACCAATTCCTCCGCCGATTCCTCCTCGCGGGAATGCTCTGCGCGTATCCCGCGCTCGTGCGCGCTGCTGAAGCCCCTGTGACCGCCACCAAGCCCCGGCCGGTGGACGGCACGGTGCAGGGGGAGGAGAAGGCGGTGCTCACGCAGGCGCCGTTTGTGCCGCCGCCCATCCAGCGCACGCACGCCACCAAGGTGGTCGTAAACCTGGAGGTGATCGAGTCGACCAAGCGCCTGGCCGACGGCGTGGAGTATGTCTTCTGGACCTTCGGCGGGGAGGTGCCGGGGAGTTTCATCCGCATCCGCGAGGGGGATCTGGTGGAGTTCCACCTGATGAACCATCCCTCCAGCAAGATGCCGCACAACATCGATCTCCACGCGGTGACCGGGCCCGGCGGCGGCGCGGCCTCGTCCTTCACGGCGCCGGGGCACAAGTCGGTGTTCTCGTTCAAGGCGATCAACCCCGGGCTCTACGTGTATCACTGCGCGACGGCGCCGGTGGGCATGCACGTGGCCAACGGCATGTATGGGTTGATCCTCGTGGAGCCCAAGGAGGGGCTGCCGCCGGTGGACCGCGAGTATTACGTGATGCAGGGCGAGGTGTACACGGCGGGCCGTTTCGGGGAGGAGGGGTTGCAGCCGTTTGACCAGCGCAAGGCGGAGGATGAGCGCCCGGGCTACGTGGTGTTCAACGGCTCGGTGGGCTCGCTGGTGGGCGACAAGGCGGTGAAGGCCAAGGCGGGCGAAAAGGTCCGCGTCTTCGTGGGCAACGGCGGGCCGAACCTCATCTCGTCGTTCCACATCATCGGGGAGATTTTTGACAAGGTCTACCAGGAGGGCGGCGTGAAGGTGACCCAGGAGCAGGTGCAGACGACGGTGGTGCCGGCGGGCGGCTCGGCCATCGTGGAGTTCAGCGTGGAGGTGCCCGGCACCTACATCCTGGTGGATCACTCGCTGTTCCGCGCGTTCAACAAGGGCGCGCTCGGCATGTTGAAGGTGGAGGGCCCGGAGAACCTGCTGGTGTATTCGGGCAAGGAGGTCGACGCGGTGTACCTGGGCAGCGCGGCCGAGGGCGGCAGCGAGATCGGGCGGCGGATCGTGGAGCTGGAGGCGGCGCGCGCGGCGGCGATCCGGGCGGATGAAAAGATCGCCGGGCTGACGAAGGACATCCAGATCGCGCGCGGCAAGCAGGTCTTCCTGCAAACCTGCTTCGTCTGCCACCAGACCGAGGGCCAGGGCATCCCCGGGCAGATCCCGCCGCTGGCCAAGTCGGACTATCTGATGAGCGACAAACAACGCTCCATCCGCGCCGTGCTCCAGGGGCTGACCGGGGAAGTCGAAGTCAACGGCAAGAAGTACAACGGCATCATGACGCCGCTGAACACGCTCTCAGACACCGAGATTGCCAACGTGCTGACGTATGTGCGCAACAGTTTCGGCAACAGCGGCGAGGCGGTGAGCGCCGACGAAGTCAAACGCCAGCGGGCGGAGCTGCCGCCGCCGGCGGCCAACAAGTTCGAGTGAACCGGAGGGAAGGACGCCCGGCATGAACCCGCGGACAAACAACCTGGTGCTGGCGGCGGCGGTGATGCTGGCGGCGGCGGCGATGTGCGCCGCGGCCACCGCTGTCGCCGCCGCGCCGGTGGCGCCCGCGGGCATGGCCATCATCGCCGCGGGCGAGCACCGCCCGCTCTTCGTCCTGCCCAACGAGCCCCAAACCGTGCCGGTCGCCCAATTCGCCTTGGACAAGCTGCCGGTGACGAACGGGGAGTTCCTCGACTTCGTGCGTGACAATCCGCGCTGGCGCCGGTCGGCGGTGAAGCGGCTTTTTGCCGACGCGAACTATCTCAAGCACTGGGCCGGCGATCTCGAACCCGGAGAGGCCGCGCGCACCAACCAGCCGGTCGTGTGGGTGTCGTGGTTCGCGGCGAAAGCCTTCGCGCAATGGAAGGGCAAGCGCCTGCCGACGGTGGCGGAGTGGGAGTACGCGGCGGCGGCGAGCCCGCGCCGCGCCGACGGCGAGAACGATCCGGAATACCAACGCGCATTGCGACATTGGTACTCCATGCCGGCCCCGGCGGAGCTTTCGCGCGTCGGGGCCGGGCTGCCGAACTGCTTTGGAGTTTTCGACCTGCACGGGCTCGTCTGGGAATGGACCTCGGATTTCAACAGCGCGATCATCACCGGGGACGCCCGCGGCGACACCGGGCTCGACCGGCAGCTGTTCTGTGGCGCCGGCTCAGCGGGCGCGAAGGACACCGGCAACTTTCCCGCCTTCATGCGCTATGGATTTCGCAGCAGCCTGAAGGCGCCGTACACCGTCCACAACCTCGGCTTCCGCTGCGCAAAGGATTTATGAATGCACATCTCCCCGCTCCGCGTTGTTCTGTCCCCGCGGCATTGCTCGCAATCGCCCTGGGCCTGACCTCCTGCGCGACGGTATCCTCGGAGAAACCGCCATGCTGCCGCGAGCTCAAGCACAGCGCGCCGATACCGGAACAATCCCTCTACCAGCTCGACTCGCAGTGGACCTCGGACCAGGGGCGCGTCATCCGGCTGGCGAACCTGCAGGGCCAGCCACAGGTGGTCGCGATGGTCTTCACGTCCTGCGAGTTCGCGTGCCCGATCATCGTGAACGACATGAAACGCATCGCCGCCGGGCTGCCGCCGGAGATCCGGGGCAGGGTGAACTTCACGTTGATCTCGTTCGACCACGAACGCGACACGCCGGAGAAGCTGCTCGCGTTTCGGAAGCGCATGGGCCTGCCGATGGCCGGCTGGACGTTGCTGCGTGGCGAGGCGGACGACGTTCGCGAGCTGGCGGCATTGCTCGGCGTGAATTACCGCAAGGACGCGCGCGGGCAATACGCGCACTCGAACCTCATCACGCTCCTCAATGCCCGGGGCGAGATCGTGGCGCAGGAATCCGGGTTGAACATCCGGACGGAGGCGATGGTGGAGCGAATTGCCGCAGCGGCGAAGTGAAGCGAGAGAAGAGGGCCGCCGCGCCGCACCAGCCGCTCCATCGCCCGCCCGATGAGCGTCAGCCCGGAGTCTGGAAACTGTGGAAGTCTGGTTTGTGGGCCTCGGCGGGAAGTGGCGGAGAGAGAGGGATTCGAACCCTCGGTGGGTTTTAGCCACGCACGCTTTCCAGGCGTGTGCCTTAAACCACTCAGCCATCTCTCCACCGAGCGGCCATAATGTGAAGAAGCGGCCGGCCTGAGGCAACGCTTTTTCTGCGCCGGTCGCCTTGTGTTCCCGCCAGGTGAATTCGCGGCTGGCGGAAACGTCGGATTCTTCGTTCAATCGCACCATCACTGATTCAATGAAAGCCATTCGTCTTCTCGTCGGGCTCCTCGCCGGAGCGGTTCTCCTCGCCCAATCCCTGTCCGCCGCCCAGCCGCTGCGCGTGCTGCTCATCACGGGCGGCTGCTGCCATGACTACGGCAGGCAGAAGGATCTGTTGAAGGAAGGCATCGAGAAGCGCGCGAACGTCGAGGTCACGCAGGTCCACAGCGAGGACAAGAGCACCAAGGCGCGGTTCGAAATGTATGAGAAGGCGGATTGGGCCAGGGGTTACGACGTGGTGATTCACGACGAATGTTCCGCCGACGTGAAGGACATGCCCTATGTGCAAAACATCCTCACCGCGCACAAGGGCGGTGTCGGCGCGGTGAACCTGCACTGCGCGATGCATTGCTACCGCACGGGCACGGAGGATTGGTTTCAGTTCGCCGGCATCCAGTCGAGCGGTCACGGGCCGCAGCTGCCGATTGCCATCAGCTTCGTCGACAAGGAACACGGCATCACGCGCGGCCTTGAGGACTGGACCACGATCAACGAGGAGCTTTACAACAACCTCAAAATCTTCCCCACCGCTCATCCGCTCGCGCGCGGCAAGCAGGTGGTGAAGCGCAAGGACGGGACGGAGAAGGCCGAGGACGTGGTGGTCGCCTGGGCAAACCAGTATGGCAAAGGCAAGGTCTTCAGCACGACGCTCGGACATAACAACGAGACCGTGGGCGACCCGCGTTACCTCGATCTCGTGACGCGCGGAGTGCTCTGGTCCGCCGGCAAACTCGGGACGGACGGCAAGCCGGCCGCCGGCTACGGCAGGTGAGCCGGCGGCAGATTCCCGCCGAAATTCAATTAAGGCCGCGCCGCGCTTCTCCGATGGATGGGGAAAAGGGTGTCCCCTTTGGAGACACCGATTTCATCAGCCCGGAAGAAGTGCCATGAATCACCAGCCTCAGACCGAGAGCGGCCCGCGCGGAGCGGCGGCTGCAACCAAACTGTTCGGAATCATTTCAGCTGATGTCGCCATGGCGGTGGGGGCATGGTTGTTGTGCCTCACCGGGCTGATGTCGCTCTTCACCCCGTCCACTCTTCCATCCGCCGCGGTGCTCCGGCTCGCCCTGGTCGGGACGGGCTTCGCCTTGTACGGCTATGGCCGGACGCAGAAGCAACGCAACGCGCTGGCCCATGTGGGAGCCAGTGAAACCCAGCTGGTGCGCGGGCTGGGCGGGTGGCTGATTGCGCTGGCCGTGCTGATCGGCATCACCTTGGTCTCTGCGATCATCCAGGCGGTTCACGACATCCCGGTGATCGCCGACGGCAAGACCTGGGCGGCGTATACGACGTCCGGCAGCCCCGCGTACCATCCGGGCTGGGCGTTGCTCCTTGTGCTGGATTGGGGCGGCAACCTCTTCGTGCTCGTGTTTTTTCCGGTCCTGCTCTCGCTTTTTCTTCAGCGGAAACGGCTGTTTCGTCCGCTGACAATTGCCACGCTTGTTCTGCTGGCCGCCCTGTCCGCGGTTCATCTCTGGCAGGTCAACCATGTCCCTCACATCCCGGACGCCGCGCAAGCCTCGCAATTTTGGGCGCTCCTGCTGACCTGCGGCAACGCGGCCATCTGGATTCCCTACCTGCTGCAGTCGAAACGGGCGCGGGTGACTTTCGACCAATAACTCCCTCGATTCAACGCGCCGGTTCCGCGCGCTCCTCCCGAATCACCAACGCTCCGTGGCCTCCCGGCAGCGCGGTCGTCTTCGTCGCGAATTCCCATTCACGCAATTCCGAGGTGACGAGGTTCACGGCGCATCGATCCGCGACCAGCGCCAGCAATCCGGGCACGTCCACGACGCGCAGGACATTCAAGTAATCGGGCCCCTTCTCGAACGCCGATGGCGGATGCCGCAGGCTCAGGGCGCCGATGGAAGCTTCAAACAACGCGGCGATCATCGCGTTGACAGCCGTTGTCCCGGACGCGTCGAGACGCAGCGGCACCCCGTCGAAGGACGGGATCAGTTGAATCGCCTGGCACGCGCGCCGGATGTCCCACGCCCGCATGGAATCCAGCGTCTGGCCGAGCAGCATGTGGCGGCGTCGGATTTGGATCTCGCGCCGCTGGTCCGCGCTCCAGGCGTTCAGGCCCACGCCTCGCGGCGCGATGAGGACAACCGGGCCGCCGGCTTCGTTGATTGCGTGGCGGAGTGCTTCGACGGCGACGGCAACGTCCACCGCCGGAGCGCTCGTCAAGAAACGCGCTTCCTCCACCAGCGCATCTCCAAACACGCTGCGCAACGGCGCGAACTCGTTCCGCCACTGGGCGGCATCGAGGAGTTTTGCCGAAATGCGGCGAGGCTTTGCGACGCCGGTGTGGCTCAGGGCATACAACCGAAGCCGCATCGTCGGTTCGCTGTCGAAGTCGTACGCCTCGAGCGTCAGTCCCGATGCGTTGCGGACGAATCTGCGCTCCGCCAGCAGCGGTCCCGGGTCCGCCGGCCAGCCGGCGAAACTGCGCGTTTTGAGTTCCTGTTTCCATTTCGCGGCCTGGGCAACCCAATCCGTTCGAATGGCGGGCACGGCGGATTTCGGCGCCTGCGGCACGAACGTCGCGTGGATGTTGGTGTTCAGCGCATCCGCCGGGAGCGCGGTGAAGACCTTGAGTTCCTGGGGCGAAAATCGTTTGTCCGCCGCGAGGTCCACGGTCGGATCCTCGCCCTTCAAATGCGCGTTGAACCAGCGGAAGACCGGCACCTGCAAGTCCTGCGTGTCCTTGTGCGGCCCGGGCGCGATCACGAGCCCGAGGTTCGTTGATGCGCCGAAGAGTTCGTAGATGCGCCGCGTCTGCGCGTGGACGCGCGCCACTCCGTCGAGCGGGAAGATCGTGTCGGCGTCGGTGTTCACGATGAGCAAGGGTCTCGGCGCGACGAGCGCGGCGATCTGCGCGTAGTCCCAACGGCGCGTGTTCACGATGAACATGCAATCGCAATGTCCCTCCACCGTTCCGTCGATCACATGATTGTGCAGATCGGTGATGCCGGCGGTCGGCGCGACGGCCTTGATGCGATCGTCGATGGCGGCAATCCACCAGCTGTAGGCGCCGCCGCCGGAACGGCCGGTCGCGCCGAAGCGGTTCGCGTCCACCTCGGGCCGCGTGCCGAGATAGTCGAGCGCGCGGACGCAGTTCCAGGCCTCGACACCGGCGGGCGTGTAACCGCGGCTGTTCCACCACCACATGCCTTCGCGATACGTGCCGTGATGTAGGCCGGGGATCTCGCCGAGCTGCAACGTGTCCACGACGAGGCAGACGTAGCCGCTGCGCGCGAACCACGCGCCGTAGTGTTGGTAGAGCGCCTTGTTTCCGTAGCTCACGCCGTTGGAGGTGACGCCGCCGTGGCCGTTGAGATAGAGGATGGTGGGCGCGGGTTTTGAAAGATTTTTCGGCACATAGAGATTCGCGGTGACATAAAGTCCGGGCAGCGACTGAAAGTGCAGGTTCTCTACCGTGTAATCATCGCGCTCGAGTTTTCCAGTGATGGTGGCGCGCAGATCGCCGCGCGGTGGAGGCGGATTCAAGCCCAGCATGTCCATGAGTTCGCGGCGATACTCGGGGCGACGCGCCTTCCAGTCGTCGAGCGATTGAATTTCCGCGAGGCAATTTGTGGATAGTTTTGCGGTCTCGGCCCTGAATGTCTCGGCGAGCATGCGGTCGCCGGCTGTCTGGATGGGAAGCGGGTAATTCGCGGCGAGGGCGGTTTGAACACAGAACAGCAAGGTTCCAACGAGCCGGAGCCAAAGGCCGGGGGAGTTCATGCCGCGGAGAATGAGACGATTGAAACCCACCCGCAAGCTTTGAGCTTGAGACGTGGCGATACGCTTTGCCTTCAGGCGGCGCTGCGGCTTAACTGCGCCGATGCGCGTGTTGATCGTGGGATGCGGTTACGTCGGGATTCCGCTCGGGGCCGAGCTGGTGAAGCTCGGCCATGAAGTGTTCGGACTGCGGCGTGGCGCGGATGGCGACGCGGAGCTGGTGGCAGCCGGCATCAAACCGTTGGCTGGTGACATCACGCGTTCTGAAGATCTCGCCGCATTGCCGGGGCCATTTGACTGGGTGGTGAACACCGTCTCCTCCGGCAAAGGCGGCGAAGAGACATACCGCCAGGTTTACGTGCAAGGGACGCGGAATCTGATCGAATGGCTGGGGCCGACCGCGCTCAAGAAATACGTCTACACCAGCAGCACCAGCGTCTATGGCCAGACGGATGGTTCCGTCGTGAAGGAGACCAGCCCCACGGAGCCGGCGAGCGCCACCAGCCAGCTGCTCGTGGAAACGGAACAGCTGCTGATCGAAGCGGCGCGGAGCCGGAAGTTTCCGGCCGTGGTGCTTCGGGTGGCGGGACTTTATGGTCCGGGCCGCGGCCATCTGTTCCTGCAATATCTCCGCGACGAGGCGCGCATCGCCGGCAAGGGCGAGCGCATCATCAACATGATCCACCGCGACGACATCGTGACTGCGATCATCGCCGCGCTCAAGAGCGGGCGGGCGGGCGAAGTCGACGTCGTCGCCGATGACGAGCCGGTGGCGCAGATTCACTTCTTCCGCTGGCTGTCCGAAACGCTCGGCAAATGGATGCCGCCCTTTGCCAGCGAGGAGGAGAACGCGAACCGCAAACGCGGGTTGACCAACAAGAAAATATCCAATCGCCGGCTCAAGATGGAGCTCGGCGTGACGCTGAAGCACCCGACATTCCGGCAGGGCTACACCGCGGAGATCCTCCGGCTGGAACGCGCGGGCGAATTGAACATCACGCCGGAGACCCGCTAAGCCGGAACGATGCAGTAGAAGGTAGGACAGGCATCCTGCCTGTCCCGACTGCAAGGCGATAGGTAATGAAAAAGGATGGCTCGCTGAGTCAAACCGTTTGGTGTTCGCGTTGGAGAACTTCAGGACAGGCTGGAAGCGCTGTCCTACCGGGCCGATCCGTCACTGGATCGAAAATCCAACGGCATCGTTCCGGCTAAGGAAGCGCTGATTTAACCACGAACGGACACGAACCGACACGAATGAGGCGGTTGGAAGCTTTGATTTCATTGGTGTTCATTCGTGGTTAAAGGATTTGTTCAGTGTTTCGCTAAACGAGGGCGACCTATGCGGCTCGCAGATTGGAATCCCCCGTTGTTCTTGTTGAAATAACCTCTCCCAAAAAAATCGTGATTGCATTCCGTGTGGACGGCCGGCATTCTCTGCCCCCTAGTTTGTCGGGGCGTAGCGTAGCCTGGCTAGCGCGCTTGTTTCGGGTACAAGAGGTCGTGAGTTCGAATCTCACCGCCCCGACCATCTTTCCTCTCAATCTCCCTTCGAAGCCCGGCAGGAAAGGCTTGCAGCCGGTGGTGCGCCGCGAGAAAAAGAGTTCCGAATCGTTCTTCGTGTCTGTCATGGAATGGCTCTGGATAGTCTTGATCGTCCTGATCGCCGCGGGGCTGCCCGCCTTCGCGCGCGCTTCGTTTGTGCCGGTTGATGAAGCGCGACGGCTGCTGGGAAACGGTGCGGTAATTGTGGATGTCCGAACGATGGAGGAGTTCCAATCCGGACACCTGCCGCAGGCGTTGAACATCCCGTTGAGCAGGCTGCGCGAACAGATTGGCCCTCATGTGCCAGACAGGAACCAGGTCGTGCTGGTTCACTGTCAGGCCGGAGGCCGGAGCGAAATCGCCCGGCGCCGCCTGAAGAAGATGGGCTATGTGAACGTGTACAATCTCGGCTCGCTGGTGCGTGCGCGGCAGATTGCATCATCGTCCACGGACTGAACGGCGGGAGGCGTCCGGCATTTCCAATGCGCGTCACTGAAGCCCGGCTCAACGGGAGGCGGCGTCAGTGAGAAGTTCGGTCAAGATGCGGCCGTCGGCATCGGGCAGATTCTGTCCAAGCAGCGCGGCCATCGTTGGCGCGACGTCCACGTTCTGGATCATCCCGAGACGCGCGCCCTGCTTGATGCCGCGTCCCCACGCGATGAACGACGCGTTCATCTTCGGGTTCGAGGAGAGAAAGCCGTGATGTCCCTGGTTGCCAAGCTCCAGCGTCACCGTGGTCACCACGTCTTCGCCGCGCGCTTCATTGTTGAACGCGTAACCCTCCTTCGCGACGAGAATGAGCTCCGCCATCTGCGGATTCTTCGCCGGATCGGGCATGCCGAGCGCCGCGAACTTGTCCGGGTTCAGAATGTCCGCGATGCCTTCCTGGGCGCGCATCAGCTCGATGACCCTGGCGCGATCCGCCGCCAGGGTTTCCGGATTCGTGAAGTAAACCATCGCGATGCCGCCTTCCGAGATGATTTGTGCGCGGGCCCGCTGAAGCGCCGGCGTGGCGGTGGTTTCGAGCAAGCCCGCCTTGCGGAACGCGACGTTGGGATTCACGATCTTCAGCGCGGTCTCGAACCCATGATCCGCGGTGACAAACAAAGTCGTCTTCTCGCGGAGGCCGGCGGCGTCGATGGCGCGCAGGATGTCCGCCAGCTGCGCGTCCGCCAGCGCGATGGCGGCATAGGCGGCCGGCGATTGGGGGCCGTATTTGTGCTGGGTGGAATCGGTCACGAGCATGTGGATGAGCATGAAATTCGGACGGCGCTGGCGGAGGACGTGCGCGGCGGCCTCGGTCCAGATGCGGTCGCGCACAGGGGCGCTTTGCAGCCGGAAGGTCGCGTCGTTCGTGCCTTCGAGCCAGCCGGCGGCGATCAATTCGTCCCGCAGGCGCGGTGTCATGCAGGCGATCTGGTCCGGCACGTCGGGGAAGGAATCATCGAGCGTTGTCGCGCCGCGGGTGCAGGGCCAGTTGATGTCAGCGGTGCGGTAGCCGGCTCGATGCAGGTGATCGTAAATGGTCGGCACGGCGACGAGGTCGGACTTGTCCCGGGCGCCATCAACGCGCACGGCCTTTCCCGCGCCCGGGCGGACAAGCACGCCGTTGAACAGCACCGAATGTTTCGCGGGGCGCATCCCGGTGACGAGCGTGGTGTGGTTCGGCCAGGTGATGGCGGGATTGGCGACGTGCATTCCTTCCGCCACGGCGCCTTCGGCGATGAGCTTCCGGATGGTCGGGATCGGCGCCTTCGTGTCCTTGAGGTAATACGCGGCAAGGCCGTCGATGGTCACGAGGATGACATGATGATTCGTCGAGGCGATGGCGCGATGGGGCTGGAGCGCGAGCGTCGCGATCAGACAGGCGAGGAAAGCGCGGGCGATACAGGAGATCATGTCGGGTTGTGTAGCGGGAAGGGGGCGGCATCTCAAGGAGAACCTCGGGACAGGCTGGAAGCTTGCCCTGCGGCATCGTTCCGGCTTGGCCAGCCTGATCGATCAGAGTGAGGCGCGGTGGCGGCGCGCGCGGAGAGGGCGTGTTGCCCAAAGCCCGGACCGCGACCGGTCCCCGGTCGCAGCGGGTCGAGGTGCAAGAGCATGTTTGAAATTCCAAAGATTTCCGACCCGGCCACGCGCTGCGAGCCGGGACGGCTCGCGCTCCGTGAACTCCTCTTTCGTTTGGGCAACACGCCCTCCCGATGCTCCGTCCGTCGAGACGGGCGAAAACATTTTGTTGACTATTTAGTCTAGTTCTCTAGGTTCTCGCGCCGGAAGGTAAACCAGTCCTCCGCAAACGCACCAAGATTACCATTATGGGTCGTGTCAGTGACGCAAAAGAAAGGTTGATGGCCGCCGTGTCCGAGCTCTTCTGGACCGGCTCCTACGATGGCACCACCATCGATCAGATTTGCCAGAAGGCCGGCGTGCGCAAGGGCAGCTTCTACTATTTCTTCGACTGCAAGGCGTCGCTCGCCGAAGCGGCCCTCGAACAGGAGTGGGCCGCGTACCGGCCCAAACTGGACGCCATTTATTCCGCCACCCTCCCGCCGCTGGAACGCATCCGCCAGCATTGCGAATTCAGCATCAGGGAACAGCTGGATCTCCAAAAGCAGCATGGATGCGTGCTCGGATGCCCCATTTGCACTCTCGGAACCGAAGTCAGCACGCAGGAGAAGGGTCTGCAAAAAAAGATTCAGGAAATCATGAGCTGCGGTCTCCGCTACTTGGAAACCGCCATCCGTGATGCCCACGCCGGCGGAGAACTCAAGGCGCCTGACGCCAGGGCGAAGGCGAAGATCATTCACGCCTACCATCTCGGCCTCATGACGCAGGCGCGCATCCAGAATGATCTTTCAATCCTCGATGATCTGACCGCGACCACTTTCGAGCTGCTCGGCGCACCGGTGCCCAAGAAGCCGAAGAAACGCTCCGGCGGCTGATCCTTCCATTTCTAAATTGACCAAAGAGACAACTAAACGCTGAATGTTATGACCTCGAAACCGTTTCTCCAGATTTTCCCGTTAAGCCTGACGATCGCCGGCGTGATGTCACTGGTTCTCCTCGCCGCCGGTTGCAAGCCGTCCGCGCAGCACCAGCAGGCCGGCGGCCCTCCTCCTCCGCAGGTTTCCGTCGCCACCGTGGAGCAGCGCGAGCTGACGGAATGGGAGGAGCTGACCGGCCGCACCGCGCCCGTGGACTTTGTAGAAGTCCGCGCCCGCGTTTCCGGCCACATCGAGAAGGTGCTCTTCGAGTCCGGTCAGCTGGTGAAGAAGGGCGATGTGCTGTTCGTCATCGACCCGCGCTGGCACAAGGCGGAATACGACCGGCGCGAGGCCGAGCTGGCGATGGCCCAGGTCCGCACCGACAACGCGGAGCGCGAGGCGAAGCGCACCGCCCAGTTGCTCGCCAGCAAGGCCATCTCCAGGGAGGAGGCGGATTCGCGGGAGGCCCGTTATGCCGAGGCGCGGGCCGGTTTGCTGGCCGCGAAAGCCGCGCGTGCCTCCGCGAAGCTCGACCTCGAGTTCACCGAGGTTCGCGCGCCCATCGACGGCCGCGTCAGCCGCGCGCTCGTCACCGTCGGAAACTACATCGGCCTCGCCGGCAGCGTAACACCGCTTACCACCATTGTTTCCGTGGACCCGGTCTATGTGTATGCGGACATGGATGAAAACGCGCTCCTGCGCTTCAACGCGCTGAAAGCCGCCGGCAAGATTACCGCCGATGCGAACGGGCACATTCCCGTCGAGCTGCAGCTCGGCGATGAGGCCGCGTTCAGCAGCAAGGGCCACATCGAATCGCTCGACAACCGCATCGATCCGCAGTCCGGCAGCATCGTGCTGCGCGCGGTGTTCCCGAATCCCGACGGCCGCATCGTGCCCGGACTCTTCGCGCGCATCCGCCTGCCCGCCGGCGCGAAAACGCCGACGCTGCTCGTCGAGGAAACCGCCATCGGCACCGACCAGGCGCAGAAGTTCGTGCTCACGCTGACTTCGACCAACACGACCGCGTACCGTCCCGTGCGTCTCGGCCCGCTGGTCGATGGGAAACGCATCGTCCGCGAGGGCCTGCGGCGCGGCGAAAAAGTCGTCCTGCACCTCGTCGAGGCGCGCGTGCGCCCCGGCATGCCGGTCACTCCGACGGAAGCGCACCCCACCAACGGCGCGCCGAAAGTCGCCCAACACTGAAGATTAGCCGGAGCCGACGAGTTATGAAATTTGCCCACTTCTTCATCCGCCGTCCGATCTTTGCCGGCGTGCTCTCCATCTTGATCCTGCTGCTCGGCGCGATCGCGATGATTCGCCTGCCCATCAGCGAGTATCCCGAAGTCGTGCCGCCCACCATCGTGGTGATGGCGAACTACCCGGGCGCGAACCCGAAGACCATCGCCGAAACCGTCGCCGCGCCGCTGGAACAGGCCATCAACGGCGTCGAGAACTCGCTCTACATGTTCTCGCAGGCGACCAGCGACGGCGTGATGACGCTCACCGTCACCTTCAAGCTCGGCACGCACATCGATGACGCCCAGGTGCAGGTGCAGAACCGCGTCTCGCAGGCGTTGCCAAAACTGCCCGAGGAAGTCCGCCGCCTCGGCGTCACCACCACGAAGCAGTCGCCCGATCTCACGATGGTCGTCCACCTGTTGTCGGACGGCCGTTACGACGAGATTTATCTCCGCAATTACGCGACGCTCCAGGTGAAGGACGTGCTCGCGCGCATTCCCGGCGCCGGCTCGGTGCAAATCTTCGGCTCCGGTGACTACGCGATGCGCGTGTGGATCGATCCCGATCAAGCCGCCGCGCGCGACCTGACGGCGAGCGACATCGTGAACGCATTGCGCGAGCAGAACGTGCAGATCGCCGCGGGCGCCGTCGGCCAGCAGCCGGTCAGCAGGCCCGTCGCGTACGAGCTTCAAATCAACGCCAAGGGCCGCCTGCTCGATCCCGAGGAGTTCGGCAACGTGGTCGTCAAGACCGGTTCCAACGGCGAGAAGACGCTGCTCAAGAGCGTCGCGCGCATCGAGCTCGGCGCGCAGGGCGATGCGGTGCGCTCGTTGCTGAACAACAAGAAGGCCGTCGCCATCCCGATC
>JBDHQG010000403.1:0-4613 GCA_039806925.1 Limisphaerales bacterium | reverse complement strand
GCGAACTTGTTCAGCAGGACATTCACGCGACCGGGAGCCTGCGTCCACGCGTCGGCCCCCGGCATTTCTTCCAGGGCTTCCAGTTCCAGAACTGTTTGCTGCCATAGGTCCGGCAACTCGCCTCCATCCGTGCCGCACCAGTTTTCGCCCACTGGGACGGCGGCCCGGGATGCCATCATGGCCGGCAACAGCAGCATCCATCCAGCGAGGAAAAGCGCGCGCATCATCATATAGACTTCAAAAGGCTGGCACCCGTCACCGGACCCGTCAAGGAACCCGCCGCGTGCCTGCCATTCCTTCGGAGGAGAACCCGGCTCACTCAAGCCGGAGGATCGTCACGTCGATGTCCAGCACTGGATATGCGCACCGTCAAAGCCCTGTTCTTCGCCCTCGCCGGACTCGTCGCCGGCGGACTGGTTTTCCATTCCGGACTCCGAAAGTTCAAGGAAACACGCCAGCTGAAACGCGAGGGAGCGGTGGTTGAAGCCAAGGTTGTGGATGAACGCACCCGTTACCGCAGCAAGGGCCGTTCACGCCATTACCTGACCGTCGAATTCAGCCCGACCCCCAACCAAACCGTCACGCGCGAGATCCAGGTGGATGATGATACGCACTCCCAGGGGGCAACGGATGGGCGCGTTCAAGTCCATTACCTGCCATCCAATCCCGAAATCCTCCGTGCCGGCACGGCGGTCGAAATTGAGTTCGGTGACATGCTGCTGGGCGGTTTCATCCTCGCGTGCGGAGCCGGCAGTTTTCTGTTCCTGCGGCAGCCCACCACCCGCGGGGAGCTCGCGGAAGATGCCGCCCGGAACCTTGACGCCCTTGGGGACGCCGAACAGCAGCTGGTGCCGGTCGATGGCCGGACCTTCACCCGCGTTGATCTGAAGTTTTACGATGCCGCCCGGCAGGCATTTGAAGCCCGCGGGTTTGTGTTCCTCGCGGATGTCGAGGTCATCGCCAGCAAGCCTGTGAAGGGGCACGCGCGGACCTTCGTTCGCCTTCTTCTCAGCCCGGATCGCGTTGGCGTCGCGAGCATCTTTCACGTCCGCCCGGGTTTCTTCCTTCGGATGCTTGGAGCCAGGGAGGCACGGGTCTGCGGAGTGGACGCGCAGATGTCGGATCATTCCTTCGTCTGCACCGACAACGCCGGGGCGTGCAGCGCGTTGAACAATCCGCCGGAGATCAACGCGGCGCACCTTCCCGCCGCCTCCACGGTCGAAATGATTCTCGACGCCCACGCCGGCCGGCTGGAAGCGCACGGAGTTTTCCGCATCAACTCGAGGCCCGTGGCCATGCAGGGCACGGAAGACGTCCTCCGCTCCATCCAGCTGCAGAATCGAATCAAGGCCGCTTACCGGCGGCAAAATGGATTGAGCAGGGAGGAACTCGAAAGACTGGCAGGGGTGAAGAACAACGAAATCGTGAACAACCTTCACGCGGATCTCGAAAGCCGCCGTGAGGAATCCTCCCGTAAAGCGGCCTGAGCCGGAGCGATGCCGTCGGTGGCAGAAACGGGCATCCTGCCTGACTTGCTCTGGCCGCATCGTTCCATCAGATGCCCAGGTTGGACAGCGTCGTGCAGATCGAGTTGACCGCCTGGACAAGTTTCGGGTGTGACTCCTCAAATCCTTCCACTGAGCGGGACAAGCCTTTCAGCGACAGCTCCACCAGTTCGGGATTTCTCTCCTCCCTCGTCGCCTCGTGAGCCGAAACGGCTGTAAAACCCGCGATGCTTTGCGCTTTCTCGGCGTCGTTCTCGGACAGCTGTGACACCTCGGCCTTCAAGGTGCCGAGCAGTTTCAAGAGTTCCCTCCGGTTCTCGTCGCTCAGCGATCCGGCATCCCGGAGGCGTTCCTCAATCTTGCCTATCGTGTCTCGAATCATGGCGAACGTTGACGCCAAACCGGCACGGTTTCAATGCGCGAATCTTGCCGGATTCACACCACGCGGGCTTCACCGCGTCCCTTCACCACCTCACCGATGAACCACGCCTTCTGCTTCCGCGCGCGAATGAATTTCATCACGGCATCCGCCTGATCCTGCGAAACAATGACGGTCATGCCGATGCCCATGTTGAACACCTGATACAGCTCCTCGCGCGGGACGCCGCCCTTGGCTTCAATCATGCGGAAGATGGGCAGCATGTCCCACGAGCCGTTGCGAATCACCACGTCGCACTTCTTCGGGAGCACGCGGGGAATGTTGTCCACGAACCCGCCGCCGGTGATGTGCGCGAGCCCCTTGACCACCCGCGCCCGCCCCTCCCGGTTGAACTTCTTCAGCAGGGCCTGCACGAGCAGGCCGTAGCTCACATGCACCTTCAGCAATTCATCCCCGATGGTGTTGCCGAGTTCAGCCACGCGGCTCGCCGGCTTCAGTTTGAGCTGCTCGAAGAATATTTTCCGCGCGAGCGAATACCCGTTGGTGTGCAGCCCGCTGGCCTCCAGGCCGATCACCACGTCTCCGGGGCGGATGGTCCTTCCATCCAGCATCCGCGCCTTCTCGACGGCCCCGACAATGGTGCCGCTGACGTCGTACTCGCCCGCCTGATAAAAGCCCGGCATCTGCGCCGTCTCCCCGCCGATCAACGCGCAGCGATTGGCCGCGCAGCCGCGGGCGAACCCCTTGATAATCTCGGTGAACACATGCGGCTCCAGCTTTCCAGTGCCGAGGTAATCAAGGAAGAACAGCGGTTCCGCGCCAAGCACCGCGATGTCGTTGACACAGTGATTCACCAGATCCTCGCCAATCGTGTCATGGCGATCCATCGCGAACGCGATCTTCAGCTTTGTGCCCACCCCGTCCACGCTCGAAACCAGAACAGGCTGCCTGAACTGGCGGGGATTCAAGGCAAACAAACCGCCGAAGCCGCCCACCCTGCCCAGCACTTCGCGACGGTGGGTGGAGGCCAGCAATTGCGGCAACGTGGCTTTCACCTTGTTGCCCAAGTCGATGTCCACACCCGCACGCGCGTAAGCTTTCTGTTTCATCAGGGGTGAGAGTAAACCGCCAAGCCGCCAAACACGCCAAGCGGAAACTTTTTGGGGAGTGAACCGGAAGTTGAAAAAGTGATTCGGGCAACAGACGCCAAGGAGGTGGGGGTGGAGAACCCCGCTGAAGAAACGTTCTGCTACCCGAATCGAGATGGTTTTAGAATAAAGCCTCGTGATCTGTCAAGCGACGTTCTAAATTTTTTTCTCACCCCGGCTTGTCCTTCGCGAGCGCCATTTCGAGCACGCCTGCCCAAACCAGAAACTGGCCGGGCGATCACTTCGTCGATCGCAAGGCCAGCACGGCGCCGCCGGTGATTCCCGCGTCGTCCCCAAGCCGGGTCGCCATGATCTCAATGCCTCTGGCCGTGCCCGGCAGCGCGTGCTTCTTCGCCGTCTTTTCGATGATCGGGAGCATCTCATGTTCAAGCTGCTCGATGATGCCGCCACCGAGAACAATGACCTCGGGATTGAAAAGGTTGATCAAGTTCCCGACGGCGATGCCGGTGTACTCCGCCGCCTGTTCGATGACTTTCTCCACGAAACGATCTCCACGGCGGATGGCCTTGCGGATGTCCCCGCTGCGCAAGTCCGCCAGATCCTTGCCCAGCATGTCGGTCAGCAATGTCTCCTGCCCTTCCTTCACGGCGGACTGAATGGTCCGGAAAATGGCGCGCCGGCTCGCCAGCGCTTCAAAGCAGCCGCGATTGCCACAGCCGCATTCCGGGCCGTCCACATCGATCACCATGTGCCCGACCTCGCCCGCCGAACCGTTGAAGCCCCGGTACAACTTCCCGTCAATCATCACGCCCGCGCCGATGCCCGTGCCGAGAAAGATGCCGATGAGCTGCTTCACCCTCCCTTTCAGCTCCACGTCAAAAACCCCGAGCGTGTGCAGCTTGCAGTCGTTCTCGAGGAACACCGGCGTCTCCAGCTCCTTCTCCAGCGCCTTCTTGAGCGGAACATCCTTCCAGCTGAGGTTCGGGGCAAAAATGACCCTTCCCTCCTCCGTGTTCACCGCGCCCGGCGCGCCAATGCCGATGCCGCGAATCTGCTTCATCGAGAGATCGCTCTCATCCACCACATCGCGGACACATCGGGCGATGCGTTCGATGACCCCCTCGGGGCCGCGCTCCGGCTTCGTGCTGATCTTGATGCGCGCGAGGCATTCAAATCCCGGGTCGAACACGCCCGCAAGAATCTTCGTGCCGCCCAAATCCACGCCCACCAGATGGGTGGCCTTGCCATTCTCAGCCATGATGCCTGCCAGTTGAATGTTTCAATTCGTCCATCGCCGTTCCGGCCCGGAGCCGCCCCGTCACTTCTTGGCCAGCACCTGCTCCGTCTTTTGGGCCAGCTCCAGGTTGATTTCATCCGGCGGACGATCCCCGTCGATGATGCTGAAGCCGTAGCTCGCCTGCAGCTTCTCGAACTGCGCCGCCATCAAGCCCTGATACTGGATGAAGCTGTCGAACATGTCGCGCGACAACCCGAGGTCCATGCCGCTCTCCCAATAATCGAGCGCGAAGTCCTTCGCGAAATTTCGCTGCACCAGAATCTCCGGCGACACCTTCAAATAAAAGACCGCGTCCGGCACCAGCGCGATGCCATACAAGTTCT
>JBDHQG010000402.1:0-4617 GCA_039806925.1 Limisphaerales bacterium | reverse complement strand
TCCGGGACGCTGGCAAGACCTTCATGGTCCTCGGCGGGAACCTGAACCAGGCGAAAGGCGGGCAGGCCGTCCTGCTTCTCGACGAGGCGACGAGCGGCGAGCTGACGAACTGGAACTATCGCGGCGTGCTCTTCACCCATCCCGATGCCGCCGTGAAGAACATTGAGTGTCCGAACTTCTTCAAGCTCGGCGAACGTTGGGTGCTGGTTCATTCGCCGTACGGAAAGGTGGAATACTTCACGGGCGAATTTGATCCCGTCGCGGGCAGGTTCTCGGCGAAGGAACGTGGCTTGATGGATCACGGCGACGATTATTACGCGCCGAACTCCATGGAGGATCCGAACGGCCGGCGCGTATTGTGGGGTTGGGTGCGCGGCTTCAAATCTGGTCGTGGCTGGAACGGTTGCCTGACGCTGGCGCGCATCGTCACGATGGGCGACGACGGACATCTGCGCCAGGCGCCGGCGCCGGAACTGGCGAAGCTCCGCGCGCAGCCGTTCACGCTGTCACCGGTCGAACTGAGCAACGTGACGAACTCGGTGGAGAATGTTCGGGGCGACACGATGGAGATTGAGGCGGAGTTCGAGCCGGGCACCGCGAAGTCATTCGGCCTGCGGCTGCGCACGTCGGTTGACGGCGCTCGTGCCGTCCATGTCAGCTACGACGGCGAGACGTTGTCCGCGGCGGGAGTGCGGGCGAAGCTGAAACTGGCGGGGAATGAGAAGACGCTCAAGCTGCACGTCTTCATCGATCGTTCGGTGATGGAAATCTACGCGAACGGCCGCGCGTGCCTGACAAAGGTTATTTATCCGGATGACCGGGATTTGGGTCTGGGGCTGTTCGCCAGCGGCGGAACGGCCGGGCTCAAATCGTTCAACGCCTGGACGCTCAAGAGCAGCGCGATGGACTGACGGAGATTCAGGAAAGGATTTGATGAAGATAAAGTTTCCTCCCCTTCGACAGGGCGCATGGATTGGCGTTGTGGCGGCCTGCCTGTTGATTCCCGCGCCGGCTTTTGCCGCGCCGCGCAATGTCCGGGATTATGCGATGGAATTGCGGCGCGACCTGAACGGGAAGATCCTGCCGTATTGGTTCGACACCGGCATCGATGCGACCAACGGCGGATACATTCTCGCCGATGACGGACGCGGCGGACGCATCGCGCGCGAGAAGCAGGTCGTCTCGCAGGCGCGCATGTTGTGGACGTTTTCCCATGCGCATGTGAGGGGCTTTCGCGATCCGAAGCGCGATTACCTGAAGGCGGCGGAGCAGGGGTATCGTTTCCTCACGCAGCGATTTCTCGACAAGGAACATGGCGGCTATTTCTGGAAAACGGATCTCGCAGGCGGGCCGACGAATCCGCGAAAGATTCTCTACGGCCAGGCGTTTGTCGTTTACGCGTTCGTCGAGTATCACCGGGCCAGCGGCAGCAGGGAGGCGCTGGAATGCGCGATGGAGCTTTATCGCGTGGTCCAGCATCAGGCGCATGATGGCGCGAAGGACGGCTGGTTCGAGCATTTCACGCGCGACTGGAAACTGATCGCATCGCCCGATCCCGGCTGTGAAGTGGAGGTGCCCGGGTTGAAGAGCGCCAACGCGCACTTACACTGGATGGAGGCGTTGTCCGAGCTCTACGACGTGACGAGGGACGCCGGGGTGCGGCGATCACTGGACGAAGCGCTGCATCTCAATGCCACGTACTTTTATCCGTTCGATGCCGGCAAGTCCGCGTTTCATCGGCTTCCGGACTGGCGCGAAGTGACGGACCCAAAGAGCGCCGGGCTGTCCTACGGACACAATGTGGAGTTCGCGTGGCTGATGATTCGCGCGGAACAAGTTCTTGGACGCCGTCCATCGTGGAGCCACTTCGAGGCGCATCTGGAGCACGCTCTCAAGCATGGCTACGATTATGTCCACGGTGGTCTGTATGATCGCGGCGTCGGCGACCAGCCGGCGACCAGGAAGGACAAGGTCTGGTGGGTGCAGTCAGAGATGCTCGCGGCGTTGACCGATGGGTTCAGCCACAAGCCGCGCCCGGATTACTCGCGCGCGTTGATGCTGTTGCTGGAATTCATCACGAAGCATCAGGCCGATCCCAAGGATGGCATCTGGTACGACACCGTCGCGGAGGATGGAAGCCGGAAGAACCCCGCCAAGGCGCGCAGCTGGAAGGCCAACTACCACGACGTGCGCGCGCTGGTGAAGTTCGTGGACGCCTTTGCTCCGGCCAGGGCGCCGCGCGGAGATTGATTCGCCGCCCGCGGCCTACACGCAGACCGGGTGTGCCTTGTCCGGATCGACGCCGAGGTCTTTGATCGCCTGGGCCACGAGCTTCCTGTCCACCGCGCCTTGCCGGGCGAGGGCGGAGAGCGTCGCGATGACGACCATCGGAGCGTCGATCTCGAAGAAGCGGCGGAGGTTTTCACGCGTCTCGCTGCGGCCGAAGCCGTCGGTGCCTAGAATGGTCAGGCCGCCGGGCACCCACTGGTTGATCTGCTCGGGGACGATCTTCATGAAGTCGCTCACGGCGATGAACGGTCCCTTTTCCTTTTCGAGCAGGGTTTCGACGTAGGACTTCTTCGGCGCTTCGGTCGGGTGAAGCATGTTCCAGCGCTGGACGGACTGGGCCTCGGTGCGGAGCTGCTTGTAGTTGGTGGCGCTCCAGACATCGGCGCTCACGCCGTATTTCTCGGCGAGGATTTCCTGGGCGGCGAGCGCGTTGCGGATGATCGGGCCGCTGCCGAAGAGGTGGGCCTTGATCTTCCTGCCGCTTGCGCCGGGCTTGAACTTGTAGAGGCCCTTCAAGATGCCCTGCTCGCAGCCTTCGGGCATCGCGGGCATGTGCATGTTCTCGTTGTAGAGCGTGATGTAATAGAAAACTTTTTCGTTCTCGGCATACATGCGGCGCAGGCCGTCCTGGATGATCACCGCCAGCTCGTAGGCGAAGGCTGGGTCGTAGGTGACGACGTTGGGGATGACGCTCGCCTGGAGCAGCGTGTGGCCGTCCTCATGTTGCAGCCCCTCGCCGTTGAGCGTGGTGCGGCCGGCGGTCGCGCCGAGGAGAAAGCCCTTGGCCATGCTGTCGCCGCAGAGCCACATCTGGTCGCCCACGCGCTGGAAGCCGAACATCGAGTAGTAGATGTAGAACGGGATCATGTTGATCCCATGCGTGGCGTAGGCGGTGCCGGCGGCGGTGAAGCTGGCCATCGCGCCGGCTTCGTTGATGCCCTCCTCGAGGATCTGTCCGTCCTTCGCCTCGTGATAGTAGAGCGACGACGCAAGATCGACCGGCTCGTAAAGCTGGCCCTTCGGCTGGTAAATGCCGATTTCGCGGAAGAGGCCGTCCATGCCGAAGGTGCGCGCCTCGTCGGGGATGATCGGCACGACGTGGCGGCCAATGTCCTTGTTGCGAAGCAGGAAGCTGATCAGCAGCACGAACGCCTTCGTGGTGGACGCGGTGGATTTCTCGTCGCCCTTCAGGAAGCGCGCGAATTCGGAGAGCGCGGGAATCTTGAGCGCGGGCGCGTTGTCGGTGCGCTTCGGCAGAAATCCGCCGAGGGCCTGGCGGCGTTCCATGAGATACTGGTGCTCCGGGCTGTCTTCGGGCGGGCGGTAGAACGGCGTCTCGACGATGTCCTCGTCGCTCATCGGAATGCCGAAGCGGGCGCGGAATTCGCGCAGCTCCTTTTCGTTCAGCTTTTTCTGGCCGTGCGTGATGTTGCGGCCCTCGCCGGCCTCGCCGAGTCCGTAGCCCTTGATGGTCTTGGCGAGGATGACCGTGGGCTGGCCCTTGTGTTCCATCGCGGCCTTGTAGGCGGCGTAAACTTTGCGCGTGTCGTGTCCGCCGCGATACATCTTGCGGAGCTGCTCGTCGGTGAGGTGATTCACCATCGCGATCAGCTCGGGATGTTTGCCGAAGAAATGTTTGCGGATGTAGCTGCCGGGCTCGACGGAATATTTCTGATACTCGCCGTCCACGGTTTCCTCCATGCGCTTGAGGAGAAGTCCCTTGGTGTCCTTCGCGAGCAGCGCATCCCAGTCGGAACCCCAGATGACCTTGATGACGTTCCAGCCCGCGCCACGGAAGACGCCTTCGAGTTCCTGGATGATCTTGCCGTTGCCGCGCACCGGGCCGTCGAGGCGCTGCAAGTTGCAGTTCACCACCCAGCAGAGATTGTCGAGATTCTCGCGCGCGGCAAGGGCGAGCTGGCCCAGCGTCTCGGGCTCGTCGGTTTCGCCGTCGCCGACGTAGGCGTAAACGCGCGGCTCGCGATCCCATTTCACCAGGCCGCGCGCCTTCAGGTAGCGGTTGAAACGCGCCTGGTAGATCGAATTGATCGGCCCAAGGCCCATCGACACCGTCGGGAACTGCCAGAAATCCGGCATCAGATATGGATGCGGATACGAGGAAAGCCCGCCGCCTTCGGCGAGTTCCTGGCGGAAGTTCTGGAGATGATTTTCGTGCAGGCGCCGTTCGAGGTAGGCGCGGGCGTAATTGCCGGGCGTGGCGTGGCCCTGGAAATAGACGATGTCCGCCGGACCCTCGCCATCGCCGCCGCGGAAGAAATGGTTGTAGGCCACTTCGTAGAGCGTGGCCGAAGAGGCGTAGGTGGAGAT
>JBDHQG010000401.1:0-4625 GCA_039806925.1 Limisphaerales bacterium | reverse complement strand
CACTGGAACTCATTCGCGCCACCACGGCACCCTCCGAGGTCCAGTTTTCCGGTGCGCTGCCGTGCGGCTCGGTGGTCGATTGAAGTTCGAAGCGCTTGCCGCGCGCGCCATCCATCAACACATGAAAGGTGACGCCGAGCTGGTTGGTCGTCATCCGGTAGCCGGTGATCTTCGGGAGCGAACGCGCGTTGCGCGGGTCGGTTCCGGCGATGGCTTCGAGGCGATTGGGAACGCCGTCGTTGTCCGAGTCGAAATTGGGATCGAAGCCGCTCGCGTCGTAGAGCGCCTCCCACACGTCGCTGTTGCCGTCGTGGTTCAGGTCGAGCTTTTGCGCGCCGACCGTTTCGCCGAGCGCCAGCAATGCGATGGCGATTGCGGCGAGGGTCCACGTCTGAATTCCGCGTCGAGAGAAGGCATTCATACCAGCATGGCCCCGGGGTTTTTGTTTGGATGTGTCCGGAATCGCGTTGCGCGCGTGTTGAGAAACGAGTGCCGGGCAGCCTTGCTCATCCTGACTGGCTGCGGGCGTGCCGCGCGCGTTGTGTGAGTTCCGGGTCTTCATGTGACAATTCCGACCGGAGTAAGCACCGGCTCTGCCAAGGCGGGGAAACGGATGGCAGCGTTGTTGGCTCGACGGGGAACCGGAGAAAACCATCCAGATTCAGGACAGTCGGGACAGCATGGGGCGAGTTCCGGCACCGGGTGTCAGGAAAGTTGGCCTGACTTGCAAGGCAACTTGCCGGACGTGATCGCGTTCGTTGGAGGTGACTCTGGTTCGCGGTGAATCGGTTTCGCGGGTCGAGACGCTGTCAGCTCGAAGCCGTCCAGAGAAAGCAGGCCGCCTGTCTCGCGTGGAGACAGTGCGGCGGGCGGGAATAATGTGCGGTCAGCTCACCACCGGCCACCGGAAGGTCGAGCTCAGCTTGATGCGCCGGCCGGTGGCGGCAAATTCGCGCGCGGCGGTGATGATCTCCAGGACGTGCAAGGCGTGTTCCGGCGTCACGAGCAGCTGTCGCCCGGTGGACAGGCTTTCCGCCGCAAGCGCGCCGCCCAGCTGCCAGATGTAGCCCTTCGCGTCGGTGACGTAACGTTCGAGCTTCGGGCTTCTGTGCGTGGCCAGCTCGACGCCTTGCGGCGCCCAATCGTAACCGACCATGCCCATGTAGCCCTCGGAGCCAATGATCTGAATTGTGTGCCGCTGTTCGCCGCTGCCATCGTGGCCGTGCGGGTTGAAGTAATTGAAGCCCGACTGCACATGCGAGATCATGCCCTGGCCGTGGTCCATCAGCACCATCGCGTTGTCTTCTTCTGTGACTTTGATTTTGCCCTTCTCGTCGATGGTCCGTTCCGGCGTGACGATGCTGAGCATCGCGCTGACGGATTTCACCGGGCCGAGCAGGCCAGTGAGGCTGGTCAGATTGTAAACCGCGAGGTCGGGCATGCTGCCGCCGCCTTTTTCGTAGAAGAACGAAGACCAGCCCGGGCCTTCGTGTCCGTAGAAGGCGTGCGCCGCGGCGACGCGCCCGAGCTTGCCCTCGGCGAGTGTCTTCGCCATGAAGGCGAACTGCGGACTCTCCACGGTGATCGGCGCGCCCCACAGGCGAAGCTGCTTCTTGATCGCGAGCTGGAGCAGCTTCTGGCCGGCGGCGAGCGTGTTCGCGATGGGCTTCTCGCTCCAGACATGCTTCCCGGCCTCGAGCCCACGGCGGTTGATCTTCTCGTGCTCCTGCATGTCGGTGAGGTCGATCAGGAAATCGAACGGCACGCCGGCCAGCATCGCCTCGATGTGCGGATAGTGGTTCGCCACCTTGAAGCGCTCCGCCTGTTTGCGCGCGCGCTCGGGGCGGATGTCGCACAGGCTCACCAGTTCCACATGCGGCGATTTGGCGAGCACGGGCAGATAGGAGTTCGACACACTGCCGCAGCCGATGACACCCGTGCGGATGCGCCTGGGCGCGGCGTCGGCGCTGAAGACATGGGATGGGCCTGCGGCGAGCGCGGCGCCGGCGAGGAGGGCGGTCCGGGTGAAGTCGCGACGGGTCAGGAGTGATTCAGGACTCTTCATGGCGAGGCTTGAGGTTGGGGGACTGGTTGCGTGGTTGATGAGTTCGTAAAACAGTTTCTGGCGGCAAGCGCGGCTCCGATCCAGCCGGCGTCGGCGCCGGTTTTCGCGCGGAGGATGGGAAGATCCCGCTGGCTCCGGCTCCAGATGTGCCGCCGGATCGAGCCGGTCAGTTGCGACTGGTAGAACCCGTCGCTGATGCCGATGCCGCCGCCGAGAAGGACGGCTTCCGGGTCGAGGACGTTGACGAGCATTCCGATTTGCGCGCCCAACGCCTCGCTGGCGGAACGAACGACTTGCGCGGCGATGGGATGGCCGGAAGCGGCGGCCCTGACCACCTCCTCGCTGCTGGACGCATTGCCGTGGACGGCGTTGAAGCGCGCGAGCAGCGCCGGGCCGGCGGCAATCTCTTCGAGCGTTCGCTCATCCACTTCGCCGCAGTGCTCGCAGTGATGCGTGATCGGGCTGCTGGCCATCGTGCCGGTGAAGCCGCGCGCGCCGAGGTAAGGCCGGCCCCGGATCATCAGGCAACAGCTGATGCCCGTGCCGATGGTGACGTAGAGAAATGTTTCGAAGCTCCGGCCTTCGCCAACTGCCGCCTCGGCCAGCGCGGCGGCGCGGACATCGGCCTCGAACGCCAGCGGGGCAATGACGGAGAGACGTTCGTGCACCGGCTGGCCGAGCCAGCGAATGCAGTTCTCGCTGGCAAGATTGCCGTTGCGGTCAACGAGTTCGCAAATGCCGATGCCGATGGCTGTCGCCGGACTGCCGGCCCGCGCGGATTCCCTGGAGAGTTCCGTCGCGAGCTGGACGACATCATCGAGCACCGCGCTTCCGCCACGGTGCGCTTCCGTGCGAATCACCCGGCGACCGGTCGCGTTCACCGACGGAAACTCCACGAGGCCGGCGGCGATCTTGGTGCCGCCGATGTCGATGCCGATGATGCGGCTTTGGTTGTCCGCCGGGTTCTTCATTTCTTTTGCGTGAGCCGTTGAGCCGAGGCGTGATCGAGGAAGATTTCGACTGCGGGATGCCCCTGCAACAGGGAGGCCGGACACTTTGGCGTGCGCGATCCTTGAACCATGCTTTCCACGGCGGCGGTCTTGTGCGGCCCGTAGGCGAGCAGAAGAACACGTCGCGCCGCCAGAATCGTCTTCATTCCCACCGTGACGCCGCGGACGGGCGCGTAGTCGCCGCCGAACCACTGCCGGTTCGCCTCGACCGAAATCGCATCGAGCTCCAGCACGCGCGCCTCCGAGTTCTCCGCGCTGCCGGGTTCGTTGAAACCGAGATGGCCGTTCTGTCCAAGGCCGAGAATGACGACGTCCAGCCCGTCCGCCGCCTGGATGCGCCGCTCATGGACGAGCACGCCGGGCAGGGCCGTGGGTTCCTCGGAGCTGATGGTGAAGTAACGTTCCGCGGGCACGCCCCAGGGAATCACCGCGGAGCGCCGAATCAGGTTCGCGCAATTGCGCGGCTCGCCGCATGGCACGCCGACGTATTCGTCGAGTGCGAACACGTTGAGGTGGCCAAGCGACAGGTGGCGTTCGGCGATCAACCGGTAGAGCGGCAACGGCGTGTTGCCCGCCGCCAGCATCACATTGCGGACGCCGGGAGTCGTCAGCCAGCCCGCCAGCACATCGGCGGCGGCATGATTCGCGGCGTCGGCAGTCGGATGAACCGAGAGTTTCATTCTTCAACCTTGGCCCTGGGCGCCCTGGGCGAGCGCCCGAATATAGGCGGCGTTGCACCCGCAGCATCCGCCGGCATACCGGATTCCTTCGTTCCGCGCCAGCTTGCCAAATTCCGTGAACTCCCGGCGCGAAACCTGGATGGTTTCGAGCTCATCCGGAAACGCCGGCAATCGCGTGAAGCTGTGGCATTCCTCCGTGGTGTGGAACGCGGCCGGCTGGGCGGCGAGCGGGACGTCCGTTGCGGAACGCATTTCGCGGAGCAGAGGAAACATGCGCCTGGGATCCTGCTCGCAATTGGCCCCGACGGCAATCGCGCCGAGCGCCGCCATGACGCGGGCGCATTCGGCGGGCGTCTTGTCGTCGCTGCATTTCGCGATGGTGGGACGGAAGCTCATCGTGGCCACGGCGGGCAGGCCCACGGACGCCGCGCATTGCAGCGCGATCGACATCTCGGCGAGGTGAAAGAATGTCTCGAGGATCAGGAAATCGACGCCCGCATCCTTCAGCAGCCGGATTTGCTCCGCGATGTGGTCGCGCGATTTGTCGAGCGAGGACATGCCCTCGCGCTCGGTGAGCTGCGTGCGCGAAACGCTGCCGGCGACGAGCGCCTTGCCGCCCGCGACCTCCTTCGCGAGCTTCACGGCGGCGAAGTTGATTTTCTCCGTGTCCGCGCCATAGCCCGCGCGCGAGAGCTTTTCGCGGGTGCCGAAGAAGGTGAGCGCCTGGAGAACCTGCGAGCCGGCGTTCAGGAATTCGCGGTGCAGCTCGCGCAGGGCGTCGGGATTTTCGATGGCGACCTCGGGCGTGAATTGCCCGCTGCCGCGCCCGGTGCCGACGCGTTCGCGGCCGGAACCGCTGTCCACGTAGCC
>JBDHQG010000400.1:0-4627 GCA_039806925.1 Limisphaerales bacterium | reverse complement strand
GCAACGGAATGAACATGACGGCTTTCAAAGAACATCGCGGATCGCAGCACGGCAGGGCGCGTCGCTCCGCGCGCGCCGGTTGGACGCTGACACTGACGAAACGGCGCGCGCGGAGCGACGCGCCCTACCGACTGTCACTCGTGATTTTCCTCCTCGCAATCACGCACAGTGCATTCGCGGCGGAGACAAATGGTCCGTCGTCTGGCGGGCCGTCGCGCACGGACTATGTTTCCTTCCGCATGATCGCCGACCGGAACATCTTCAATCCGCATCGCGCGAAGGGCGTGCCGAACCGCGCGCCGCAGCGGACGGAGCCGGAGAAGCGCATTCACCTGGACCGCTTCGCGTTGCTTGGCACGATGAGCTACGAGAAGGGGCGCTACGCGTTCTTCGACGGGAGCAGCTCGGAGTTTCGCAAGGTGGCCAAGCCGGAGGATTCCATCGCGGGCTTCAGGATTGCCGAGGTCGCGCCGACGTGCGTGAAGCTGGTGCTGACCAACGGCCAGTTGCTGGAGCTGTGCGTGGGGATGCAGATGAAGAAGTCCGAGGATCAGGACTGGCAGCTCGCCGGCAAGGCGGACGCGGCGGAAGGCACGGGCCGCCGTTCCTCGTCGGGTTCCAGCTCGTCCCCGTCGGCGCCGGAGTCGGAGGATGTTTTGAAGCGGCTGCTGGGGAAACGCGCCCAGGAAGGCGCGCCGGCCGAAGTGGCGACGCCCGTCGCAGCGGAGCTGCCCAAGGTTGAGGAAACAAAAGCGGCCGCCGCGCCCGGTGAGTCGGATGACGTGTTGAAGAGACTTTTGCAAAAGCGTGAACAGGAGCAGAACAAATGAAAACGAAACGAATGCTCATGCCGTTGGCGGTTCTGGTCGCGAGCCTGACAGTCGGCATCGCCCAGACGCCGGATAATCCTCCGAAGCCCGCGCAGCAAGATCCCGCGCCCGTGCCTACGCCGGCGGCGGCTCCCGCGACAACGCCTGCCACCACGCCCGCGCGGACGTTCGACGACGGCGAGAAGGGGCTGCGCATGAATTTCCGCGGCGTGCCGCTGGAGATGGTGCTGGATTACCTGAGCGACGCGGCGGGCTTCATCATTGTTTTGGAGACGGAGGTGAAGGGAAAGGTCGATGCGTGGAGCAACGCGCCGCTCGGCAAGCAGGACGCGGTGGACCTGCTGAACACCGTGCTGGCGAAGAACGGTTACGCGGCGATTCGCAACGGCCGCACGCTGCGCATCATCAGCCGTGACGACGCGCGCACGAAGGACGTTCCAGTGAAGGCGGGTAATGACCCCGAGGCGATCACCAAGTCCGAGGAGATGGTGACGCAGATCATCCCGGTGCGTTATGCGAACGCGACGCAGCTCATCCAGAACTTGCAGCCGCTGATTCCCGCCTACGCGCGCGATTCGTTCTCGGCGAACGAGAGCGGCAACTCGCTCCTCATCACCGCGACCAAGACCGACGTGCGGCGCATCGTGGAAATTGTGCGGGCGCTGGATGATTCCATTTCGTCCACGTCGAACCTGAAGGTGTACGCGTTGAAATATGCCGACGCGAAGACGCTGGCGGCGGCGGTGAAGGAGCTGTTCACCGTCCAGGGCACGCAGCAGGGCGGCAACAACAATCGGGGCGGCAACTTTGGCGGCTTCGGTGGCCCGGGAGGCTTCGGCGGTCCCGGTGGATTCGGAGGCCCGGGCGGGTTTGGCGGACAAGGCGGCGGCGGACGCGGGAACCGCGGCACCACCACGGGCGGCATCAAGGTCAACGCCGTGGCCGACGAGGAATCGAACTCGCTCATTGTGAGCGCGCCCGAGGACGTGATGCCGTCCATCGACAAGTTGATCGAGCAGCTCGACGTCGCCTCGATGGACATCACCGAGCTGCGCGTGTTCCGGCTGCGCAACGCGGACCCGATGGAAATGGCGGAGCTGTTCACCGAATTGTTCCCGGACGAAACCAACACCCGGAACGGCAACCAGAATCAGGGCGGCTTCCAGTTCGGCGGCTTCCGCGGCGGGCCGTTCGGCGGCGGGAACAACCGCAACAATCAGAACAATTCCAGCGAGCGCCAGAAGAAGAAGGGGCGCGTCTCGGCGGTGGCCGATCAGCGCACGTCGTCGCTCATCGTGAGCGCGGCGAGCGAGCTGATGCCGCAGATCGAGGAGATGATCAAGCAGCTCGACCAGCCGGCGAAGCAGCAGAAGGTCTTCGTCTATTCGCTGGAGAACGCGGACGTGGACCAGGTGCAGCAGATCCTGCGCGACATGTTCGAGCGCAGCGGCAGCACGGCGAACCGCAATTCGCAGAACCAGGGCAGCGCGTTGCAGAACCGCAGCCGGAACAACCAGCAGGGCTCGACGACGAGCGGCGGCGTGGGGAACAGCGGCGGGTTTCGCGGACAGGGCGGCGGTGGTGGCCAGGGCTTCCGTTGAACGAATGATTTGGCGATGAGAAAGAACCTCGAGATGAACATGACATTGAACTGGCGGCGGCTCGCGGCATGGCTGCTGGCGCTGACTTTGTGCGGCGCGATGCAGGCCCAGGCGCAGCGCGCGACGGGCACGGGCAACCGCGGCAACACGGGCAATCGCGGCGGCGGCTTTGGCGGCGGTGGGTTCGGCGGCGGTGGCGGTGCGAGCTTTGGCTCGACCGGCAACCGTTCCTACACGCCGAACGGCACGGTGGGCGAGGCGTTGATTTCCGCCGACCCGGAAACGCGCCGGCTCATTGTCATCACCGACGACGAAACCAGCCAGTTCATCTCGCAGGTGATCACCAATCTCGACAAGCCCAAGCCGCAGGTGCTGATCAAGGTCGTCTTCCTGGAGGTGACCTACCGCAAGGGTCTCGACATCGGCATCGAAGGCGCGCGCTCGAAGGCGATGGGCGGCGGGACCACGGGCGTGGTGAACCAGATCTTCGGCCTCTCCGATCAGGGCGCGAACCCGACGACACCGACGATCACGCGGAATGGCGCGGGCATTTATCAGGTGCTCGGCACAGATTTCCAGGCGACGCTGCGCGCCATCGCGGAGGCGGGCAAGACCGAGGTGCTCTCGCGGCCGTCCATTCTCGCGCGCAACAACCAGCAGGCCGTCATCACCGTCGGCAAGGAGGTGCCGATGATCACGAACACGCGGTTCGACGACAACAACAACCAGATCAACACCATCTCCTACCAGGATGTCGGCATCATCCTGCGCGTGACGCCGTTCATCGCGTCGGACGGCATGGTGGAGCTGATCGTCTCGCCGGAAATTTCCGACCTCACGGAGCAGAGCGTTCCGATCTCCGGCGGCAGCAACCCGGTCGGCGCGCCCGTCATCTCGAAGCGTTCGGCGGACACGGTCGTGGTCACGCCCGACGGCCAGACGGTCATCATCGGCGGCCTCATGTCGAACTCGAAGTCGTCCGTGGACAGCAAGATTCCGCTGCTCGGCGACATCCCGCTGCTCGGCAATCTCTTCAAGCGCAAGCTGCGCTCCGACGAGAAGACGGAGCTGATGATCTTCCTCACGCCGCACGTCGTGAACCAGCCCGCGCAGATCGCGAAGATGACCAAGGACGAGAAGGCGAGCATTGATCTCAGCCCGACTTCCTTCACCGAAGAGGAGCTGAACCGGTTCGTTGACGGCCTTCCGAAGAAGGACGACAAAAAGGACAAGCCGAAGAAGTAGTTCTTGTGGCGGCGGAACGAACGCATGGCCAGACGCACCCAGCCCGTTTACATCGCCCTTGCGGCGGTGTGGGGGCTGGTTGTGCTGTGGCAGGTGTTCGAGCACCGGCGGGTCCGTGAGTCCGCGCGCGCCACGCTCATCAACCGCTCCGAGGACATCTCCACCACGCTCGGGCTCGTCATCCGCTCGCAACGGCGCGGCGGCGGCGTCATCTCGCAGGAACGCATGGAGAACACGCTCAACGCGCTGCTGAAGTTCGGCGAGCTGAAATCCGTCGCGCTGCTCAACGCCTCGGGCAATGTCGTGATCTCGGTGGGCGCTCCGCTCGATCCGGATGCCACCGGCGTTTTGCAAACCGGCGAACGCTGGGACAGGGCCGCCGTGACGCTCGTGAACCTGATCGACCTCGGCGCCGGCGTGGCCCGCGAGGGCGAGACGAACCGCCCGACGATCATTCTCCCGCCGCGCGATACGAATGCCCCCGCGGGCCCGCCGCCTGACGGACGTGAACGCGGACGTTTCGGGCCGCCGCCCGAGTTCATGGACGGCACCAATTCGCCTCCGTTTCCGCCGCCGGGGTTCACGAACGGATTTGCCGCCCGCGGATGGCGTCCGCCGCCGCGCCGCATGAGCGACGAGGAATATCAGAATCTCCTCAAGAGCCGCGGCCTGCATGGGCTCGCCATCGCGATGGCCACCGACACGTTCCGCCGCACCTGCGTGCAGGATCTCTGGGTGCGTGTCGTCATCGGCTGTTTCGCGGGCGTGTCGGCGCTGGGCTTCGGCATCGCGTGGCGGAACATCGTGAAGTCCGCCCAGCTCCAGATGCGCCTCGTGCGCGCCAGCGAGCTGACGTCGCACCTCAAGGAGATGAACCTCGCCGCCGCCGGCCTGGCGCGCGAGCCGCGCAATCCGCTGAACATCATCCGCGGCCTCGCCCAGATGATCTCG
>JBDHQG010000399.1:0-4627 GCA_039806925.1 Limisphaerales bacterium | reverse complement strand
GAAGCTGCTGCCGGACAAGCCAGCGCGGAAACACGCGACTGTCTCGGGCTTCCTTCCCGGAGGCCAGGGGTTGATCCCCGCGCCGGCCGGCACGGCGAAGATCGAGGATCTGCCCGCGGTGCAGTTCGAGACGAACCAGCTCGGCGTGCTCCGCGTGCAGGAGGGGCCGGGCTTTTTCCGCACGGTGGTTCACTACGATGACGGCAAAACCATCGACGGCCCTCCGGACGACGTGGATCACGAGGTGCCGAGCCTCGACCGGGCCAGCCTCGACCGGCTGGTCGAGGATCTCGGCCTGCGCGGCCTGCCGGCGGCGGATGCGGTGAAGAAGCTGGACGACTTTTTTGCGCGCGAGTTTCGCTATGCGACATGGGTCGATGGGCGGCGGTGGGGCAAGGACAGGGAAACTCCGCTGAACCGGTTCCTGACGAAAACCAAGGCCGGCCATTGCGAATACTTCGCGACGGCGACGGTGCTGCTGCTGCGCTCGGCGGGAATCCCCGCGCGCTACGCCGTGGGCTACTCGGTCCAGGAACGGAAGGACCACGAATGGATCGTCCGCGAGCGGCACGCCCACGCGTGGTGCATCGCCTGGATCAACGGCGCGTGGCGGGACATCGACACGACGCCCGCAAACTGGGGCGACATCGAGTCGCAGCGCGCCAACGCGTGGGAGAAGTGGAAGGACGCCTGGTCCGGCCTCTGGTTCAAGTTCTCGCAATGGCGCTGGGGCAAGGGCGAGTGGAAGGAATACCTCATCTGGCTCGTCGTTCCGCTCATCCTGATCGCCGGCTGGCGGTTGATGGCGCAGAAGCAGTGGAACCGTTCGCAGCACGGCGACGCCACCAGGCGCGGCCGCGAACCGGCGCAGGGTTTCGACTCGGAGTTCTACCAGATCGAGAAGGCGCTCACGGCGCGAGGGCTGGCACGCCATCCGGAGGAAACGCTGGCGGCCTGGACGCGGCGCGTCATGTCATCCGGCCCGGCGGGTGCCGACCAGCTCTCCGCGCTGCTCCAGGTTCACTACCGGCTGCGCTTCGATCCGGCCGGGCTCGCCGAAGGCGAGCGCGAACAGTTCCGCACGCGCGTCAATGAGTGGCTGGAACGGCAGGAGGCTGCCACCGCCACGGCGGTCAAGCCGCGCACGATCAGCTCCTGATTCAAAAAGAAAACAGGCGGGACGGATCGCTCCGTCCCGCCTGCGCGAGGAATTGTCCAGCGAATCAATCCACCTGCAGCACGCGGTAGAAGCGCCGTGGATTGGTCCCGATGTTGTCGTTGATGACGAGGTTCGAACTGTTCGCCACGCGGTCGCCGCCGAGCGGCAGCCAGTTCGCGGCGTTCAAGTCGTCCTTGTATTCGACGCGGTAGGTTCTGCCAGTCGTTGTGCCCACCGTGAGGGCCACGTCGCCGTTCGGCTGGCGCGCGATGCCCGTCACGCGGAAGCCCACGCCCACCACCACGCGGAACGAACGCGAGGCGCTCAACGCGGGCACGCCGCTGTCCGTGACGCGCACGGTGATCGAGTTTGTGCCCGGAATCTGCGACGGCGACGGCGCCCAGCTGAACGCGCCGCTTGTGGCATTCAGCACGATTCCTGTCGGGGCGTTTCCAACGAGACTGTAAACCAGCGTCTGGCCCGCATCGGGATCGCTGCCCGCGAGGGTGAACTCCAGCGTTTCGCCGCCGAGCACGGTGACATCCGGGACTTCCGCGAGCGCGGGATAGCGGTTCGCCCACGTCGAGTTCGCGGCCAGCGGCGTCGGCGTGGCGAGGTAGTAGGTCGCGTTTGGTCCGTCCGGGAACCGGCCCTGGCTGATGTTGTTGAACTGCGGTTCCGTGCGGAAGTCGACCGCGTCGATCTGCGTTCCGTCGCCGGCGAAAAGCCCGATGGCCTCGCCATCCTGCGACAGCCGGAAGCTGACGTGCAGCGCGGCGTCGGTGTTCGTGTTGAGCCGGGCCTCGCCGTCGGCCCACACGAGGAGGAAGCCGTGCGGCGGGATCACGTAGCCCGCGGGAATCTGGAACTGCGTCCTGTTCGCGAGATTGTCCGTGAGGAAATAGCCCGCGAGATCGGCGGCCGTGCTGCCCGGATTGTAGAGCTCGATCCAGTCATCGAACCGGTTTCCATTGTTCGTGTTCATCAGCGAGCTGGTGTTCGCCGCCATCCATTCGTTGATGTGGACGACAATCGGAGGCGCGGTGTTGTCATTGGTCCGGCCCGCGGTGGCGCGATAAAGCTCGTGACGCTCGAACGGCTGGCCGTCCGGGAACGCGCCATGGCTGCGGTCCGGCGGCAGGTTCGTGTAGTTCATGTAGTCGAGCACCTGCAAGGCGCCGCCCGGCGACCAGCCCAGCGCGACCGAGCCGTGGCCGGCGCTCAGGCGGAAGCTGGTGTGCCACTGGCCCGCGGCGGTTTCGCCCGGCTCGCCGTCGGCGAACACGATCTTGAATTCGCCCGGCTGAATCGTCGCGCCGACCGGGAAGGACCATTGCGCGAGGTTGGTGTAGCTGTTCGCCAGCGTGTAGCCGGAGAGATCGATGGGCGTGGCGCCCGCGTTGTAGAGCTCGATCCACGGCTCGCGCTCGCCCTGGTTGTCCGTCGTGCCGGACACGTTCTCGGCCTGCACTTCGTTCAGCCAGAGCGCGGGGAACTCGGGCAACTGCGTCGCGACCGTGTTGGCCGCGCCGGGGGTCGCGAAGACCGGACGCACGGTGACGACAGGGGCAAACAAGCTGCCGGGTGTCGTGCGCAGGGTGATGTTGGAGGCGGTGAGCGTCGGGCGAAACCAGAAGCTCAGCGTGCAAACGGTGTTCGACGGGAGCGCGGGAATGTATTGCCGGATCGCGGCGCTGCCGCCGCCGACGGCCGTTGCGACGACGTGCAGGCTCGCGCTGCCGCCGTGGCTGTCCTCGGTCGAGATGACCGAGTTGGTATGATTGCCGAGCTTCGTCCACGGCCCGGAGAGCTCCGACTCGAAGTCGCCGTTTTGGAAGAGGTTTTCCCCCACGCCCGGCTGGCTGCCGGTGACGAGCACGAGATCGTCGATGTAAACGTCGCCGGCGGTGTTCAGGAACACGAGGAAGTTCGTGGCCGGATTGGCGCCGCCCTGAATCGTTCCCGTGAACGTCGCCATGCGCCAGCCCGCGCCATCGGACCAGTTGCCCACGCGGCTGTTGTCGCGCATGGCATCGATCAGCTGGAGCGACGGGCCGGTGCCGTTCGCAGAAACCGGCCAGGCCGGAACGCCTTCGTAACGCACCTTGTCGACGACGATCTCGCTGCCGGGCGTCGCGCCGGGGCGCAGCAGCGTCAACGTCTCGCCGTCGTTCTGGAGGTCGCCGGGGAACTGGAAGAACGGCGCCGGGGCGTTGGTCGTGTAGGCATTGTAGTAACCCGCCACATTCGCGGCGATCACGAGGTGCTGACGATTCGTGATCACGCTGCCGGACGGGAACGTGAAGTCGATTCCGTTGATGCGCCAGCCCGAGAGATCGAAGCTGAACGTGGACGAGGTGTTGAACAGCTCGATGTAGGCCGCCTCGGGAACCGCCGGGTTGTACATGATTTCGTTGATGACGATGCGGTTTTCCGGCGCGGCACTTCACCGGGATACACAATCGTGATCGCGCGGCTGAAGTTCGTCAGCGGACGGCCGTAGATGTCGAGCGCGCCGACGGCCAGCACGTTGGTCGCCTCGCTGACGGGAATCTGGATGCGCCAGCCGGAGACCGATGTCCACGTCGCGGGATATGCCACCCCGTTGATCGTGATCGTCCTGACTGCGGCGGGCGCGCTGCCGGTGAGCGTCACGAGGTTGTTCGTCGTGGTGATGAAGTTGGTGCCCGCGACCGTGAAGTTCGTGCCGGTCTGCGTGTTGATGGTGTTGCGAGCGAAGTTCGCGCGGTTCTGGATGTAAGTGGCGCGCGAGGCGTAATTCTGCCCCGGGGCGAAGCTCTGGTAATGCGCCACCCACGGCGTCATGTAGGCCGAGTTGAAGCAGCGGTCGATGATGTCGAGCATGTGCGCGTACATCACGCGGAGGTTGCCCGGCAGGCTGACAATCTTGCCGAGGTTTTGATCGCCGACCAACGCCGCGTTCTCGCCGCGGTTGAAGGAGAAGTCCATGTCCCACGGGAAGTAAACGAACTTGCCGTCGGCGGGGCGCGAGTAGGTGAAGAAGTTGTGGTTGTTCCCGAACGTGTACATGTCGCCCACGCTGCCGAGCGAGACGAACGCGTAGGCGCGCATCCACTGGTCGATGTCCATCAGCGCCTTCGTCTGCACGTCCAGCGCGGTGCCCGTCTGGCTCCACGCCTTGCACAAGGCGATGAAGCGGCTGTAGTCATCCTCCTCGCGTCCGCCCTTGAGCATGAAATTGTAGCGGTAGATTTCCTTGTCGTCGCCGAGGTTGGTCATGTCCGTGCCGACGACCGAGTCCGGCTGCGGAAGCTTGTAGCCGGCCGCATTTGCCGTCGTGGGATAATAGATCAGCTCCATCTCGAACTGCTGGCCGCCGCCGCCGTAGAAGGAATCCACGAACACATCCTCGTGCCGCGGGAAGAACTGCGCGGAGCCGTTCCAGACGTTGCGCGGGGCGAGCAGGTGGCAGATTTCCCCGTACGT
>JBDHQG010000398.1:0-4632 GCA_039806925.1 Limisphaerales bacterium | reverse complement strand
TTGTGTTCGCGCATGTTCTCTCGTCGGCCACGGAATCAGAATTTGAATGAGGGTGCCGCTGCCCGCCCCGCTTTGCAGTTCGAACCGGCCGCCGATGCCCTCCACCCGACGCCGCATGCCGCTGAGACCGAGGGCGTCGGAACGGATGCGGTCGCCGTCGAATCCGTGGCCGTTGTCGGCCAGGGCCAGTTCCAGGTTGCCCGCCCGCCGCCGCACCGTAATCAGCACCTCGCTCGCGCCGGAATGTTGCACAACATTGTTGAGGGCCTCGCGGGCGACTAGCAAGAGATTACGCCGGGTGTCCAGCGGAAGCGCGAGCGGGGGGAGATCGGATGCAAGGTCGAACCGACAGGCGATGCTTGTATCCTGCAAAAAATCCTCCGCGTTCTGGCAAAGCCGATCAAGAAAACTCTCCAGGGTGTCGTTGGCCGGATTGGCCATCCAGATGAGGTCTTTCAATCCGCGCGTCGCCGCGCGGGAATGCTGCGCCAGCTTGCGCAGTTGGTCGCGGGAGGAAACCGTCGCCGCGTCACTCGCCAGCTCCGCCAGCGCGGTCAGCCGCGTCAGGTCCGCGCCCAGCCCGTCATGCAAGTCCTGGGCAATGCGCGACCGCTCGGTGGCCACGGCCGTCTGGCGTTCGAGGCGGTGCAGGCGACGCAACTCCCGCATCCGCCAGGCGACGGCGCCTCCCACGCCCGCCACGATCAACGCGCCGCAGAGAGAATAGAACCACCAGGTCTCGTAGTAGAACGGCGCGATGCGGAAGGCGTACGTCGCGCCGGTTTCGTTCCAGATGCCTTGATGGTTCGCGGCAATGACTTGGAAGCGATAATTGCCTGGTTTCAAATTCGTGAAGACAGCCTGCCGTCGTGTGCCGGCCTCAATCCATTGGTCGTCCAACCCAATCAACCGGTATTTGAACCGGGCGCGATTCGCATCTGCAAAAGTGTTCGCCGTATAGCTGAATTCCAGCACGCGACCGCTGCCGGAAGGCAGTTGAGAGGCGGCCGTGATGCCGACGGGCGATGGGGAATCACCCGGCTGACTTGGCGAAGTTTTTGGAGCATGCATATGCTCCGGGGAAAGTGGATCCTCGGGGTTGCGGGAGAAAACCAGATGGCCGGTGGCTCGCAGGCCATCAATGACCACCGATGGGGGAACTGCCTCCGTCTGATGCAACTTCGGATCAATCACCACCACCCCTTTGGTGGTTGCAAACCACAGCCGTCCATCCCGCGATTTGCACCCGGGCGGATAACTCTTCTGGCCGTTGGTTTCCTCACTCGGCAGGCCATCGGCCTTGGTGTAGCTGACGCAGCGCACCAGGTTGGTTCGGCCTTCGGCCACGTCATCGAGTGCGGCGCGGCGAACGCGATAGATCCCGCGGTCGTGACTGATCCACAGCTGGCCGAAATCATCTTCGAGGATGAAGTTTACGAGATTGTCCGGCAACCCTTGGGCCTTGCCAAACGTGGTGATGTGCCCGTCGCGCAGCCGATAGAGTCCGGACTCCGTGCCAATCCAAAGCGCGCCGGCTTGATCTTGATGCAGCGCCCAAACGAAGCCATTGGCCAGGCCGTTCGTGGTGGAATAAGTCGTGAACCGGCCCTGTTCGTAGCATTGCAGACCGCCGCCAAATGTTCCGATCCACAAACGACCGGAGGAATCTTCGAGCAACGCGCGAACGTCATTGTTCGCCAAGCCTTCCGCGGTGGTGAATTTCGTCCTGTTGCCGTTGCTCAGGCGATGAAGGCTCGCGGCGCCGGCCACCCAGAGTGCGCCATCGCGGGTGGGCAGAATCACGCGGATCTTTGCCTCAAACCAATCGCCGGGAATTGGATGCCGGGTCACTTTGCCATCACGCAGCGAGTTCAATCCTTGGCCGGTACCGATCCAGACGGTGCCTGCTTGATCGACGGCCAGGGCGCGGATGTTATTGCGCGAAAGTCCCTGTTCGCTCCTCCAAACCTGCCATTTCCCCAAGGCAGACCGCGCCAAACCGTCATCCGTTCCCACCCAAACCGCCCCGTCAGCTCCCTCGCACAGTGCCCAGACATTTTCCTGCGGCAATCCTTCCATTGTCGAATACACCTGCATCCGACGGGGCTGCCACCGCCAAAGCCCGCTCCTGAGCGTGCCCATCCACAAGCTCCCTTCGTGATCCTCCCGCAGACAGGTCGCAATGTCCGGATGACCGGGAAGATTTAAGCGCAGCAGTTCGTGTTCGCCGGCATGAATCCGGTGCAATTGATTCTCGATCCCGGAAACCCACAAATCGCCCCGGCTGTCCTCGAAGAGAAATTGAAGCCCGCGACCGAATTCAAGTCTGGTTTTTCCCGCGTTGAGCGGCGACACCCAGGCATCCTCCTGTTGGAAGGCAACCCAGCCGCTGAAGCCGTGGAAATAACGCGGGTCATGGAATTGGGCGAACCGGGCCCATAGCCGACGCGAACGTCCCGCGTGAAGCGTGAGTGCGGCAACCGGTTTGTCTCCGGGTTGCACGGGAGCAATCGCGGGCACAAACCGCTGCCGCTCCTGGTCGAAGCGGAAGTACCCGTCGAAGGTGCCCACGAACAGCCTTCCAGAGGAATCCATCTGCAGAGCACGCACATTGCCCCCGGTGATTAACCCACTCTCCGCACCGAAAACTTTCACCTGTTCGTCCGTGAAGTGGGTTACCGTGGTTTCACCGCCAATCCACATCCCGCCCTGCATATCTGGACAAAGTTGGAACCCGTGTTCGCGCGCACCATCCGGAGTGATCACCACGCGCTGGAGCGAATTGGCGGTCATTCGCAGCAGCATATTTTTTCCACCCACCCACAATCGGCCCCGGCTGTCCTCTGCCAGTGATCGTGGATCCTCGTCGCGAAAATCCGGCGTGTTCCCCCGGTCATAAACCGTGAAAGCGGCACCATCGAAACAGGCCAGTCCTTGCTGGGTCAGCGCCCACAGCGAACCATCCCGGGTTTGCAGGATATCCCGCACGTCATCATCCGGCAGCCCGTGTTCCTTGCGAAAGTTAAACCCGGCGAACTCATCAGTCATCGCGAGCGGAGTGTTCGTGGCTAGACCCGCTGCTGGACTTGGGATGCCAAGTCCGCCGAATAGAGCCGGCACCGCAACAACAACGCAGGCCCGCACCGGGAATAAGCGTGCTTGGCGGTTTGGCTGGTAGCCACCCTTACGCGGTCTGATTGCCTCTGCCTGTTGCATCCGGTTTGCCTGAGAAAAGCTGTCGCCCAGCCCGGAGCTTACCGAACATAAACAAGGACTCGCCCGCGACAGCCAGAATTCCACGGCCCATTTAAGGACGAGCAAACTGAGGGCGGACGTCAGGACAACGTTCATGCGTCAAATGCTGTAGCGGTCCAGACGCGAAGTGCCAATGCGGGATTCATCGGGAATGACCCGCCGCCCAGGCCAGCGCCGCCGCACCGGCGACCGCCAGCGCGCCGCCGGCAAGGGAGCGGAACGTCGGGCGTTCGCCTTCGAGATGGTAGGAGAACGGAATGATGACCAGCGGCGTGATGGCGACGATGGGCAGCACCACGCCGGTCGGGGTGGTCTTGAGCGCCCACTGGTAGCAACTCACGCCGAGGGCTGGCCCGGCCAGTCCATTCGCGAGCACCCAGGGCCAGGCGCGGCGCCAGCGGGATTTCCGATCCGGCACGGCGGCCTGCGTGTCCGGGCCGCGGCCGGCGAAGGCCTGGAAGATCGAATCCCGCTTCACCACCAGCAACAGGAGTCCGCCGACGGCCACGCCGCCGAGAATGCGTTGATACGCGGCGGTGATGCCATCGATGTCCTCGCCGGCCAGTTTCATCAACGCGAATGCCTTACGGCTCAATACCGCGCCAAGCGCCTGGCAGAGCGATGCGGTCAGGCCGGCCGCCAACCCCCAAGCCAGTTCGCGCCGGGCGACGTGCAACTTCTTGTCCGGCGCGAGTGCCAGCGCCACGCCGGCGAGAATGATGATGGCGCAGAGAATTTCCGCGGCGGACAGGGTGGTCCCGAGCCACGCCCATTCAATGAACGCCGCCAGTGGTGACGAAAGGCAGAGCGTGAGCATCACGGACAGTCGGGAGCCGAGACGTGGGAGCGCTTGAAACAGCGCCATGTCGCCAAGGCCGAAACCGATGCAGCCGCTGATGAAGAAGGTGGGGAAGGCGCTGCCATCCAGTCCCGCGCCGAAATGTTCGCCGTAAAGCCCGAGCAACAGCGAGGCGAAGCACATCCTCCAGAAGTTCGCCTCTGTGCCGCCAAGAAGTTTTGCGGATCGATTCCCGCACACGGCGGACATCGAGAACAGGATCGTGGTGAGGAATGCAGCGATCAACCGCGCTGTATTTAAGGACGCATCGCCGTCTTGTCACGCGCGGAGCGACGCGCCCCTGTCCCGCCTGTCCTGCTTATTGGCGGACCACCTTCAAGCGCATGAAGGCGTGCGGGCTCTGGTTGCCGACCGAGTAGGTGCTGTTCGCGCGCTGCACGCCAGCCGAAGACCATGAAAGGAAATCGACGGAATGTTCCACCGAGGCGGTGACGAATCCCAGATCGGAACGAAGGGGCAATGTCCATTCGAGGCGTCGATTCACGGTGTTGTAAAAGGGGGATGGGATGGAATCCCGC
>JBDHQG010000397.1:0-4633 GCA_039806925.1 Limisphaerales bacterium | reverse complement strand
GAGTCCGTTGACCCGCCAGCCCGAGAGATCGAAGGCGAAGGTCGAGTTGTTGAAGATCTCGATGTAGGAGGCGTCGGGGACCAGCGGATTATACATGATCTCGTTGATGACCAGCGCGGATTCCGGGGCCAAAATTGGCCCGCTGTAGTTCACAGTGATGTTCGTGGTCATGCCCGCGATGGGTTCGCCGTAGATCGTTTCGGGCTGGATGGCCAGCACCGTCGTGGGCGAGCTGACGACCACTTGAATCACGAATGTCCTCACGTTGGACCAGGTGATCGGGTACTCGATGCCATTGACGCGAATCGTCCGCGCCTGCACCGGCGCCTCGCCCGTGATCGTGATCAAGTTGTTGGTCGTATTGACGAGGTTCGTGCTCGTGAGCTTGAAGGCCGCCGCCTCCTCGGCCGCCACCGCGTTCAAAATACTCGCCCTCGCTGACGAGACGAATGTCTTGATCGACGCCGGCGCGGTCGCGTTCACCCCGCTGGCCTGGTAGGCGGCAAACTTGGAATCCAGCACCGGGTCGAGGTTCGCGGACAGGAAGGCGCCGTTGCACAGCTCCTTGAGCGCGCGCAGATACATGCGGCGGAACTTCGGATTGTCGTAGAGCTTCGTCATGTTCGCCCCGCCGCCGGAGCTGACGAAGAGATTCTGTCCGGCCGCCCAGGAACCGCTGTTCCCGAGGACGATGTTCATGTCCCAGATCAACAGCTGCCATTTGCCGTTGGTGGGCTTGTAGCCGTACATGTTCTGCGAGTTCTGGCTGCCGAAGTGATCCCAGTCGCCCACGGAGTGGTGGACCGCGAACGTTCGCATCCATTGCTCCATGTCCGCCACGCCTTCCATGTTCGCCGTGTGGGCGGCCCCGGCGGGAGTTTCCGCGGCGTCAACGAGCGAATACACGTCCCCATACTCGTTCGCCGATCCTTTCACCGCGCGGGCGAGGTAGTTGTGGCGGTAGGCCGCCAGCTTGTGGATGGTGACGCCATTGGAGACGGTGGTGAACCTCGACAGCGTACACCAGCGCTGGTTGGCGAATCCGAGCGAACGTCCGTTGCCGTCATCCACCTCGAACCACGGCTGCAGCTTGTAGAGGTTGCCTTCCGCGTCGTCAGGAAAGCGGGAATCCACCATGCTGTTGCCGGGAGTCTCGGTGTCTTCCATCAGCTGGGCCGCCCCGCCCGGACGCACGCCGTTGAAATACATGTTCACCGCGCGGCGATAATTCCACGGCAGCCCCAGCTGGCGCGCAAACCAGTAGGCGGTCTGCTCGCGCTGGATCAGCGCGTCGTCGAACGGGCCGTTGCCCGGGGCGTGGACCTTGTTGAGGTTGTCGGTGCCCAGGAAGAGATCGTCGCCGGGGATGTCGAACGAATAATGGCCCGTCGTGCTGGGATCCCCGCCGAACTGGTGATAGGGGCTGCCCGCCCACTTCACCGCGGCGAAGTGGATGGCGCGGAAGTTTCCGTAAACGAACGTGCATTGAAGACGTTCATTGCTGAGCGCCGGACGATTGCGCCAGGCCTGGACGTTGTAGTCCGACATCCACTGGCGATAGGTTCCGAACCCGGACGTGATGACAGGATCGCCGAACCGGACGAGGCACTCCATGGTCGAAACGGATGCGCCCTTCGGGAACGCAACAGTCGCCGGGGACGCTGCCGCGTCGGTGGCCTGCACATGGAACGGAACCAGGACGCCGGCCGCCTGGCCGGGAATCGTGCCGCTGTAAATGCCGTCGCCCGCCACCGCGTCGCCCGCCGTGCCGGCGTCGTTCATGGCCACCTGCGAATAGGTGGTGGCGGGATCGATCCGGTAGCGCAACACGACTGACTGGACGCCGTCCGGGTCATCGACCTGCGCCGTCACCACCACCGCCTGGCCCGCGGCCGGCACCACCGGCTGATGATTCACCGCGAAGATCGCGGGCGGGGCGTTGTTCACCGCCCGGCTGTTCCGGGCGCCGGGCGTGCCCAGGTTGGACGGAATCGCCAGATGTCCCGTGGCTTCGGCGTGGTTGCCGTGCAGGCGGAACAACATCTCCGGCCAGCCGCGCAACCAGCGGACCTTGCCGCGCAGCGTGACCGTGCCGGTCGGAACCGGGATTGGAACCACGCAACGATTGTGGATCGAATCGCCGCGGGCGCTGGTGCGCATGTAAAGACAGCTGCCGCCGCCAAATCCGCCGTTGTTGGTGATGGAGGAACGGACGTGGGTGCCGCGAAACTGCCAGGTGCCCTGCCCGTTGACGAATGTCGAGTTGGCTTGCGAGATGAAATTGCTCGAGCTGGTGGAGGGCCGGACTTCGAGATCGTCCACGAGATATTCGCCTTCGCCCAGGGCGAGTATTTCGAACAGGTTGGCCGTGCCCGCGCCGTTGTTCATCAGGTCCGTCGCCTCGATCGTGGTCCAGGGTGACTTTGCGGACTCATCGCTGTCGGCCCAGTTGGAGGCGAGCCGGCGATCCGCGTTGGGATCGATCAGTTCCAGGCTGCTGCCGCCTTCGTTGGCCCACGGGCTCCATTGGCCGCCCGGCGCGTAGGTGACCTCGTCCACCACGACGTACACCACATTCGTCCGCACCTGGCCCTGCGCGTTCGTGGAGATGTTGATGTCCGGCATGGCAAGCGCCACGCGTTCGCCGCGGCTCGCCAGCGAGCCGCCGTAGTCGCCCAATGTATTGCTCGCATTCAGGTTGGGATAATTGGTCAGCATCCGCGAGGCGTTCTTGGCGACGACCAGGTAGCCGTCCGCCGACAACACCGTGTTCGAGGGAAAGGTGAAATCGATGCCCGCGATGAAACGCCAGCCGGCAAGACTCACCGGCCCGGGACCGCGATTGTAGATCTCCACGTATTCGTCGTCGTTCAGCGCGGAGATCGGCTTGTACATGATTTCGTTGATCACGATGTCGCGGGTGAGGGTTCCGGCATTCGATGCGCCCGGCGTTTGGGCCGAGAGCGGGTAAATGCTGTCCGCGCCATTCGGATAGCGGCCGGAGGAAACGCCGAGCGCCTGCGCCTCGAACCGGATGCAATCGATCACAAACGATCCGTCCGCCGACCGCAGGTAGATCGTTTCGCCGCCGGAGCTGAGGCCGAAACCGAGATCGGTCTGGCTGACCACCAGGAACCCGCCCGCCGGAATTTTGGTGTTGGCCGGGAAGCTGTATTTGTTCGTGGAAGGAGAGTCCGACAACGCGCAGCCGGAAATGTCCACCTCGGCGTTCGAGTGATTGTAGAGCTCGATGAAATCGACGGTCTCGGAGTTCGCGAGGAACTCATTGATTTTCACGTTGCGCAAGGCGGACGCCCGATAGCCATCGTACCCGCCGGGCGAGCCGCCCACGCGGGCGCTCTGGCTCCATGCCCTGGGGCTGTCTTCGCCATAGGAGGGCCGGGCCAGGACCATCGAGTGGCCGGCGCCGTCCGCGGCAACCGGCCACGGCGCGATGTTCTCATATTCGATCTCGAGGAGCACCGCGTCCTGCTTGTTGCGCAGGCGAATGGTTCCCGTTTCCTTCAGCGAGTTGGCATACGGGCCCCAGACGCCGCCCAGTCCGTAAACAGCCTGCACATGCGCGGGATTGCGCGCGATCACCCGATACTCGCCCGCGCGCAGGACGGTGTTGGGCGGGAATGTGTAGTCGATGTCCCCGGAGATCCTCCAGCCGCTGATGTCCTCGAAGTAGGGATTCGAGTTAAAGATCTCGATGAACTCGAGCACGTTGCTGTTCGCGTCCGGCAGCGGGTTGTACATGATCTCGGTGATGGCGATCGGCGTACGGCGGCTGGATGGCCCGGGCGGCTCGATGTCCGGCCCCACCGTGGTGAGGGTGGCGCCGACGGGGATCGAGTAGTCGCGGAACTGCGCGGTCGTCGTGCCGCCGCCCGTGCCCGCGCTGACGGCCATCCCGAGGAAAACATTCGGCGGCAGGGGATTGGTGGCCGTGCCGAGTGCATACCACGCCGCGCCATCGACGCTCGCATAGCCCGTGAAAACATTTCCCGTGCGCTTCAGCCGCAGCCATGTGTCCGGAAAATTCACTGGAAAAGATCCCGCGGTGAACGTTGTTCCGCCCGCGTTGGTCCGCCATTGGAAGAAGGAGCCGCTGACGCTTGGCGTGGCGAAGACGGACGAATGACGGCTGTTCGGCTGCAACGATTCGCGCGCCATCAGACCGGCCCGGCTCCACGCATCGGCAAGGGACAACCCGGCAACCCGCACGCGGTAATCAAAGTCCCCCGAGACCTGGGAATAATTGAACGTGAACTGGTCCGATCCGCCGGCGATGTTCGTGCCGCCGGCGGTAATGTTGTACCCGCCACCCGAGGGGGACACGTTGCCCGGCTGCCCGGGAGCGCCGACATCCTGGGCAAGAAACTGGCCGGACGACAGCGCGAAGACCACCTGGGAGTTCGCCTGGATGGTGTTCGGCGTCACGGCACGATCACGGACGTTGTTCACCGTGAGGGTGTAATTCACGGAGGAAACGAGCGGTGAAACGACGAGCGCCACCGTGCGGTCGTCATTCGTCAGGTAAGCTCCGGAAATCGCAATGCCACCGCTGATCGCGTAGTTGGCAATGTTCGTCGCGCCCGCCGGCTCCACGCGCTCCGAAAACGCGACG
>JBDHQG010000396.1:0-4635 GCA_039806925.1 Limisphaerales bacterium | reverse complement strand
TCCCATCGCGATGTTCATGGGCGGCTACCTGCGCTGGCTGCGCGTCGGCAAAGTCATGGAAGCCTCGGTCATCGGCGTGATTCTCCTCCTCCTCGCGGTCGTCGGCGGACAATGGGTCTCCGACAACGCCACGCTGAAGGAGGTCTTCCACCTCAAGGCGCCCGCGCTCGCGTGGTCCGTGATCCTCTACGCGTTCGCGGCGAGCGTGCTGCCCGTGTGGCTCCTGCTCGCGCCGCGCGATTACCTGAGCACGTTCATGAAGCTCGGGACGATTTTCCTGCTCGCGCTGGGCGTGATTCTCGTGCTGCCGGAGTTGAAGATGCCGGCACTCACCCAGTTCGTCGATGGCTCCGGCCCGGTCGTGCCCGGCAGGCTGTTTCCCTTTTGCTTCATCACCATCGCGTGCGGCGCCATCAGCGGATTCCACACGCTGATCAGCAGCGGCATCACGCCAAAGATCATCACGCGCGAAAGCTACGCGCGGCCGATCGGCTACGGCGCGATGTGCCTGGAAAGCCTCGTCGCCATCATGGCCATGATCGCCGCCTGCACGCTGGAGCCGGGCGTCTATCTCGCGATGAACATCAAGGTTCCGGGACCGGACGCCGCCGTCGTCGCCGCCGCCACCGTCGAGCGCGTGAATTCCCACGGGCCTGAATTCGCGCTCAGGCCGGAGCGCATGGCCGAACTGGCGCGCGAGGTGAGGGAGGAATCGCTTTACGGCCGCACCGGCGGCGCGGCGACGCTGGCCGTGGGCATGGCGAACTTGTTCTCCCGCGTGGTCGGTGAACGCTGGCTCGGGATCTGGTATCACTTCGCGCTGATGTTCGAGGCGTTGTTCATTCTCACCACGCTCGACGCCGGCACGCGCGTCGGGCGATACCTGTTGCAGGACGCGCTCGGGCACCTCTGGAAACCGTTCGGCGACGTGAAGAGTCTCCCGGCCAATTTTTTCTCCAGCGCGCTCGTCGTCGGATTGTGGGGCTACTTCCTCATCGCCGCCGTTTACGATCCCGACGGCGGCATCAAGGCGCTCTGGCCGATCTTCGGCATCGCGAATCAGCTGCTCGCCGCGACGGCGCTTTGCCTCGCGACCACCGTGTTGCTGAAGATGGCGTTGAACGGCAGCGCTCGCGACGGCAGACGTGCCACGCCCGCGCTGGCGTTGGTGACGTTCGTTCCCCTGTTGTGGTTGCTGACCGTGACCGGCACGGCGTCGGTGCAGAAGATTTGGCATTCCAATCCCAGGATTGGATTTCATTCCGCCGCAGACGCCGCGCAGAAACAACGGGAAGCCCTAAGAAACTCTTTGGCCGACACCCCGCAGGACAACCTCGCGGCCAAAAACCAACAGATCGCACAGCTTGCCCGCCAGGTGGCCAACCTGCGCCTGAATGCCTGGGTCACGATGTTCTTCCTCGCGCTCGTCGCCGGCATTTTTCTCATCAGCCTGCGTGAATGGATACTGATGCTCGCGCGCAGAAAAGCTGCGGAGCTGCGGGAGACGCCGCCCACCTGGCTGCCCGCCTACGCCGAAGCCGAGGCGGGTTCGTTCAGGATCTTCAGCCTGCTCGCGCTCACCGCTGCGCTCGCGCGGGAGATCAGCGGCGAAGCCGCGCTCGAGAGAGCCGGGAAAATCGCCGCGACCAGCGGCTGCGATTGCCGCGAAGGAATCAATCTGCTCGGCGAGGAACGGTCAGATTCGCGCTGCGTTGACCAGGCCAGGCTCTACGACGAAATGCTGGAACGGCGCTACAACTCCGTGAACCGCTGTTGCTGAACGATCATGGCAAACGCATCCGAATGTATTGGCATTTTTGGCGGCTCGTTTGATCCGGTGCATTGCGGCCATCTGCTGGTGGCACAGGCCGCGATGGAGGAACTGTCGCTCTCCCGGCTGTTCTTCGTGCCCGCCGCGCAATCGCCCTTCAAGCCCCAATCGGCTCCCGCGCCCGCGGAGGAACGCCTGCGCCTGCTTCGCCTCGCGCTCGCCGGGCAGACGCGCTACGAGATCGACGGGCAGGAGATTCATCGCGGCGGAACGTCCTTCACCATTGATACCGTCCGCGACTACGCGCGGCGTTTTCCGGGAGCGACGTTGTGTTACTTGATCGGCGCGGACCATGTGCCGACGCTGCCGGCCTGGCGCGAGGCGGATCAGCTGGCCGCGCTGGTGGAGTTCGTGGTCATCCCGCGACCGGGCCAGCCGCCGGCCCGGTTTCCAGCGGGGTTTCGAGGGCGGGAGCTGGAGGGTTTTCCACTGGGAGTCTCGTCTTCGGCCATCCGGCGGCGCATCCAGGCCGGGCGGACGATTCAGGGCCTGGTGCCGGACGCCGTCGCCGAGGCCATCCGCAACTCGAAGCTTTATCTTTAGATTTCGTTCCCCCACTGTTTCGCGAAATGGATTCGAAGAAGCTGGCGCAGTTGTGCCGTGAACTCGCCGACCACAAGAAAGCGGAAGATTTGCTCGTGCTGGAGGTGAAGGACATTTCCAGCATCACGGATTATTTTGTTCTCGCCTCCGGCTCCAGCGAGCCGCATCTGCGCGCCATTTCAGAGGAAATTACCCGCGCGCTGAAGGACGACCACGGCATCTCGCCGCGCGCCGTGGACGGCAATCTTCAGACCGGCTGGCTGGTGATGGACTTCTTCGACGTGATCGTTCACATCATGCGGAAGGACGTGCGCGAGCGCTACGACCTCGAAAGTCTCTGGGGCGACGCGCCACGGGTAAAACCACCGCGCGCCCGGAAGAAATCCGCCGGAGCCTGAGCCGTTCCGGCGATGGTCATTTTATCAAGGCGAAGGATTTTCCGCCCGCTCAAGGTTGCTGGGCCTTGGCGGGTGTTTCGTGGGAGACTTTCACCATCTCATCAATCGCCCGCTTCAATTCTTCCAGGCCGGTCGCCGGAATGATGATGGACTCACGTCTCCCCCCAACGTCCTCCGTGATGCGGAGGAAGCGTCCCCGGGGGTTTTCCTTGAGCGCCAGCACGAACGCCTTTCGTTCGATTTGAATGCGCTCGGTGCGGAGGTTTTCCTCGTTGCTTGGCGGTCGCGTGCTCCCCTCGCCGGAGAAGCCACGAGACGCATAACTGTCGTCTGGAGTCATAGGCACCTTTTCCTTTCAGCTCGCGAAGAGCTTATTTGGATGATTAGAACCTATGAATCGCCAACGCCGGTTGAATGTCAACTGCGGAATTTGGTCGCTCCGACGAAGCGCAAATTGTCCGGCGGATGCGTCACGCGCCAGAAGTAGAATACCAGGCAGCCCAGCACCACGACGTTCACGCCCATTGAGATCGCGTGCCAGCGCCTGAACGCGGCCTGAGCCTCCAGCCGCGCCTCCGGCGCCATCGGCACCGGCTTGTATTGCGGCCCCATGCTGTATTTGATGAAGTGCATCTCCTTCATCCTGGGCTGGACAATCAGGCCGCCCAGCAATCCCACCAGAAACAGACCGACCAGCAGACCGGTGGTCAGCCGATGCAGAGCCCTGCCCAGGTAAACCCATTCCGCGAGCAGATGCGCAATCGCGATGGCGGCGCAGATGGATTGGAACTGGAAATACTTTCCAATCATCAGCTGGGCGAACACTCCCGGCCAGAATGGATGCAGCCCCGTGGCTTTTGCCTCGGGGGAAAAAAAGGTGCCCTGGGCGGCGAAAGTAAAAAAGACAGACGCACCCAGCCAGATCGCTGCGTTCAGGACGCCGATAAACCGGATCACGAGGATCACGGCGCGACGCTACGAAAAAGCCGAGCGACGTGCCAAGCGTGAATCTCGCACCACGCGGCAAATCAGACGCTTCGGCGGATCAGATGAGATCGGAACTTCCTCGTCGATCCGGCGAATGCTGGCGCAGAAAAAGTTCGCACTTCAGCAGCGATCTCCGGGTCGATTCCTCGTGCGGGGCAATCTCCAGCGCCCGGCGCAGCGAGCGACACGCGGCTTCCACATCGCCGAGTTGCAGATGGCAGACGCCCAGCCCCTGCAGCGCGCCGTAATGATTCGGATTCAAAGCCAGCGCGCGCTCGCAGTCCTTGATCGATTGGAGAAACTGTCCCGTCTGCCACAGCACCGCGCCGCGGCGATTCCAGCCCTCGGCGAAGCCGGGATACTTCTTCGTCAGCTCATCGAGGAGGCGCAACGCCGCCGGAAAATCCTCGCGATCCGCCGCGGCACATGCCTCGTCGATCATCTTGTAGGCGCGATGCCCCGCCGCCGTGAACCAAAGATGATCGAGCCCACGTTGAGCGATGGAATACACGTCGGGATTGTCCGCCTTGAGCGCCTCCAGCAGCTGTTTCTCGCCGCCGACCAGCGCGAGCTTGGTCGCCGCCGTCAGCCGCGCATCCGCGTCGCCCGTCAGCAGCTGCCGGTAAAGTTTTTCCTTGTACCACGTTGTTTGCCGGCCAAAATGAACGGTGAGAAAACCGAGGCTGAAGGTCACCGCCATGATGTAGAGCCAGCGCGCCAGATACTTCAAAGCGTTGTTCACGCCCGAAACGTAACCGCTCCGCCAGACACGCTGTATGGCGGGGCGCACGAGATCCGGCATCGGGGATTCTACCCGCCAGTCCACCGGCGACCACCGGGAGCAACTGGCGCAAAAAAGAAAGGCACGGTGACCCG
>JBDHQG010000395.1:0-4646 GCA_039806925.1 Limisphaerales bacterium | reverse complement strand
GGCGGACGCTTCGAGCTCGACGTCCTCGACCTGCCCACCATCGGCTCGCCCACCAACCAGCAGGTCATCGTCAGCCTGTACGACTACGCCTGCCACCACTGCCGCTCCATGCACCCGCTGCTCGTCGAGGCCCAGCGCATGTTCAGCAACCAGCTCGCCATCGTCAGCCTGCCCATGCCGCTGGACCCGGCCTGCAATCCAACGATGCAACGCGCGAACCCCGCCCACACCAACGCCTGCGCCCTGGCCAAGCTCAGCCTCGCCGTCTGGCGCGCCGACCGGTCGAAACACCACGAGTACGACGAATGGATCATGACCGGCGAGAAACCTCCGGCCCTTCCGGATGCCGAAGCCAAGGCCGCGGAGCTCGTCGGTGATCCCGCGCTCCGCCAGGCCATGCTCGATCCCTGGGTGAACACCCAGCTCCAATTCGACATCGCGCTTTACGAAGTCGCCTACCGCGCCGGACGCGGCCAGATGCCCCAGCTGATCGTGGGATTGAACGTCGCGCTTGGTTCCTACACCAAGCCCGAGCTCATCCAACTGCTCGTCGACAATCTCGGGCTGAAGCCGGAACAGTGAGCTGGCGGGGAAGAAGTGAAGCGTGATTCGTAATGCGTAATCCGTAATGCGTAGGCCGTGATGATCGTCTTCGCCGCGACTGATATTCCATTTCGTTTCACGCATCACGCATCACGCATCACGTCCCGATGAATCCCGCCGCCCAAGCCCGACTGGCGTTCCTCGCGCTGCTCGGCGGCGCCACCGGCATCGGCTTCGCGCCCGTGTTCGTCCGCCTGAGCGAGACCGGCCCCACCGCCACCGCCTTCTATCGCCTGCTGTTCGCCCTGCCGTTCCTCTGGATCTGGGCGCTTTGGGACCGACGGCAAAATCCCGCGTCGCGACAGCCGGCGAGCCAGCGGGATTTCGTGATGCTCGCGGCCGGCGGTCTCCTCTTCACGGCGGACCTCTCGATCTGGCACTGGTCGCTGCAATACACCACCGTCACAAACTCCACCCTGCTCACGAACGTCGCGCCCATCTTCGTGACCATCGGCGCACGCGTTCTCTTTGGCGACCGTATCAAGATCAGCTTCGTCATCGGCATGATGCTCGCCATCGCCGGCGCCACTTTGCTGGTGCGCCACAGCGTTCTCGCCGGTGACGATGCCACGCCGGCGGGGCTGTTCAGCTCCCGGCATCTGCTCGGTGATGTGCTCTCCATCGTCGCCGCGATTTTTTACGCCGGCTACCTGCTCGCGGTGAAACATCTTCGCAAAACGTTCTCGACCCCGACCATCATGGCCTGGTCCGGCCTCGCCAGTTGCGCCGGCTTCGGAACCGTCGCGTGGCTCTCGGGCGACGTGATGGCCGCGACCACGGGCAAGGGCTGGCTCGTCCTGCTCGCGCTCGCGTTGATCAGCCACGCCGGCGGCCAGACCCTGATCGCCTACGGCTTCGGGCACCTGCCCGCGTCGTTCTCCGCCGTCAGCCTCCTCTGGCAGCCGGTCGTCGCCGCGTGCGTCGCCTGGCTCGTGCTGGGCGAAAAACTCACCTGGCTGCAAGGCGTCGGCGCGCTGATCGTCCTCACGGGCATTGCCACGGCGGGTGGAATGATTCGTTTCGACCGGCGGCGTTCTGGCGCAGAATAAACGTCGGAGGCTCGGCGCATGGGCCTCAATCCGGTTGCCCCCGCCACACCCATTTTGCCCATTTCCAGCCAAACTGTCACTTGCACGGTGCGCCCCGCGGGTGTCTACTGCATCAGCCTATGACGGCTCGAATATGAGTCCAACCAACCAAACGGCTCCGAGGAAGGCTCCACTCATTTACCTGGTGGATGATGAACCGCTGTTATTGGATCTCGCTGAGACCACGCTCAGCCCGGGCGGCTACAAGGTGAAAAAATTCCTCGATCCCGAGGAGGCGCTGGAAAGCTTCATCGGGGCGCGCGCCAAGCCCGCCCTGCTCATCACGGACTATTCGATGGGCAAGATGAACGGCCTCGAACTCGTCGAGAAATGCCGCGCGGTCAAGCCGGACCTCAAGAGCATCCTCATCAGCGGCACGGCGGGCGCGGAGATTATCCTCGGCTCCGGCGTGAAGGTGGACCGCTTCGTCGGCAAGCCCTACCAGCCTGCGAACCTCGTGGAGCTCGTGCGCCGCGTTCTCGGTCTCGACGAAGCCGCCTGAATTCCTCCGTGTCCGCCCCGAGCCCCATTTCGCGCAATGCGATGGATCGTCCGTCACTCAAAACCGGCATCCTTCTCTCGACCGCTCCGGAGACGACCGCCTTTCAGGATGGTGTGAAAGCCGCCGCAGCTTCCCTCGCCCGCGGAGCGCGCACGTTCGTGTATTGCACGGACGACGCCGTCCGCGGCGTTGGCGACGCCGGGCTTCAGGCGCTCCGGCAACGGGGATTGATCCTTTACGCCTGCGCGTACGGCGCGAAACGACGCGGCCTCCCCATCAATGACCTCGCCACGTTTGCCGGCCTCGGCGTGCTGGGCGACATCCTCGCGGGCACCGACGAATTCCTGGGCTTCAACGGAACGCACGAGGAGTGAAACGCAGCGTGCTCATCATCGTCAGCAGCGACCCGAAAACGAGCGGACGCCCGGCTGAAGCCGTGCGCATGGCCGCCGGGCTGAGCACGCACGGGCGGCTCGCCGTGACACTCTGCCTGCGTGGACGCGCCCTCGATGTCTTTCGGACGAGCGCCGAGGACCTTGTCGATGGCGATCACTTCGAGGATTACCTGCCGATCCTGGCCGGATCCGGAACGATTGGAATCGTCGGCGATCTCACTGAAGTTCGGGGCGAGAACCTCGGCTCGCTCAAACTCGAACGCCTCTCCGAAGACGAGCTCGAAAAGCGAATCTCCTCCTCCGACCGGACGATACGGTTTTAACCGAAAACGTGGCCAGACACAGCGGAGCCAGGTCCAGAGCGGCGGATTCAGATCATCGCTGGACGGGATGAACGATGCGGTAAAAGCGATTCGAGGTCCATGTGGGATCGACAATCCGTTCCACACGATTCGTCGCGCCGGCCGGCACATCGGCGAGTTGCAGCCACGGAGCACTGCCAATCCCGTCCGTGAATTGAATCGAGTAGGTGCGGTTCGACACCGCCGCGAACCGGACGATGGCCTGTGGCGCGCCGGCAGCAAGCTCCACGCGGAGGTAACTGGCGGCATCGGCGGGGTTCGTGCCGGCGAGAATCTCGTCGCGATTGCGCATGCCGTCGCCATCGAGATCTTCCAGCGCGTCGGCGGCGTTGTTGGTGTTCATGCCGACGGCCTGCTCATAGAGGTCGATGATGCCGTCCTGATCAAAATCCGGCAGCGTCACCACGGCGGCCAGCGAGTTGGCGCTGATGGAGATGTTGGCAAGGTTGCGGACGATGACGCGGTATTGGTTGGTGGTGAACGGCGCGGGGCCGGCTGTAAACGTGTAGTAGTCCGTGGCGGAATTCACGACGTTGCTGCGCACGACCACGCTGCCGCGTCGCCATTCGTAGCCGAACGGAAACGGATTGCCGCCGGCCACGACGCTGAGCGTGACGGTGGCGCCGGGCGCGACGAATTGTGGAATGACGCCTTGAAGAATCGTGGGCGAAACGAGCGGGATCAGCGTGGCCGGCGCGCTGAGCACAGAGCCGACTTCATCCGTGATGCGCACCACGTAATCGCCGCCGCTGGCGAGTTGGACGTTGGTGATGAAGAGAGTGTTGTTTGTGGCACCGGGAATCTGCGTGTTGTTGAAGAACCATTGGTAGCTCATCGGTGACGGGCTGTAGGCGGTCACGGTGAACGACGTGTTCGTGATGGCGAGCGCGGCGGGATCGGGGCGCACGCGCACCTGCACGCTGGCGGGTTGCGATTGGATGAACGCGGGATATTTCAGGGTGATGTTCGCTGGATCGCTCAGGATGGAGCCGTGTTCGTTGAAGACCAGCACGTCGTAGGTTCCGGCCTGGTTCGGCTGGATCGTTGGGAGCAGCAGCGTGGCGTTGGTGGCGTTCGCGATGGCGTCGCCGTTGAAACGCCATTGGTAGCGGAGCGGAGCGCTACCATTCGCGGCGATTTGGATCACGACATCCTGGAAGGCAATGGCGTTCTGGCTTGCGGGGTGAGAAACGATTGTCGGTGCCGGCGTCTCGTCGTTTTGAAAGCTCCCAGCCGACGTCGGTCGGGCTGACCAGACGATCGGGTCGTCTCCGTAGATGGTCACGCTGCGACGTTGGAGTGAAAGTCCGTCGCCGTCCGCGCCGGCGGGCCACGGCGTGGCGTCGGAGTAACGCAAGCGATCGACAAGCACGAACGGCACGTTGCCGGCGACGGGCGTCGTCGGTTTCTCGAGACGCACGTCATCACCGTCGTTGCCGAACTTGCCGCCGTAGGGACCGAAGAGCCGCGTGGGCGCCGGGACGCTGTATCTGCTACGGAAGGCCTCCGCGAGCGCGGCGTTGGTGGGCGCGAAGTTGACGAGCAACACCGTTTCGCGCGGCGCGAGGGAAATGTTCGCGGAGAAGTTGAACGACACGCCGCCGCGCAGGCGCCAGGTGTTGGCAGGGAGGAGACTGTCGAAGAGCGGTTGAACTGCGTCGGTGGCGTTGTGGAGTTCGATGAATTCGTCGGCTGA
>JBDHQG010000394.1:0-4654 GCA_039806925.1 Limisphaerales bacterium | reverse complement strand
CCGAGCCAATAACCCGTAGCGCGCCCGGACATGTGTCCGGGCGGCTGCGGCATTTTTTAGAGCGATTCCAACAATGACGTAGCGCAGGTTTCCAAACCTGCTGTGTCGCCGATTTCCCAATCGGCACAGCTTCGACATGGGGACGAGGCAGGTTTGGAAACCCGCGACACAGCAGACTGGGAAGTCTGCGCCACATTGAAAATGCAATCGCTCTGGCTTCCGCGTTCCAACTCCACTCCATCATCACCATGCCAACCTCCATTGACACTCCAGCCCCTGAAACCGGCGACACATCTGTCGCCGCTCGAAACGAATCACCAACTTCCGCCGCGAATACGGTGGAAAAGACTTTGACCGATACTTCTCTTGAACTCGAAACAGACATCCCACTTCAGCCGCCCGCGTTCGCCGAAGCGCGCGCGTTCTGGGCGCTCGCCCGATCTTAAACTTCACGCCCGCCCACCTGCGCCGACTCCCGAATCGTCCGCAACTTCGCGAACGGACGGGGACTTCGTCGCGGTTCGCGGGCCAACCGCTCCTGTCACCATGAACACCATCACCGAAACCAACACACGCCTGATCGCTTCCTCGCGGAACTGGATCGAAGGCGAGGCCGTGCGCCAGCTCTGTGCCGCGGCGCGCCTGCCCAGCGTGCAGTTCGCCGTCGGACTGCCGGACTTGCATCCGGGCAAGGGCGGCCCGGTCGGCGCGGCCTTCGTCACGCGCGATGTCATCCATCCGTATCTGATCGGCGGCGACATCGGGTGCGGCATGGCGCTGTTCTCGACCGGCCTGCTCCGGCGCAAGGCGAAGCTCGACCGGTGGAGCGGCCTGCGCTTCGACCTCGAACATCCTTGGGAAGGCGACGCTCCAGAGCGCCTCGCCCGCGAAGGACTCTGCGCCACGCAGTTCGCAGAAGCGTTTGGCACGCTCGGCGGCGGCAATCACTTCGCCGAGTTGCAGGCCATCGAGAAGATCGAGGATCAGGCGGCGCTGGCCCAGCTTGGACTCACGAAGGACGAACTGGTCGCGCTGGTTCACAGCGGCTCGCGCGGCCTCGGGCAATCCGTGCTCGAAACGTACGTGGAGGAACACGGCGCGAGCGGGGCGGAGGCTTCGTCCGACGCGGCGACGAATTACCTGCTCCTGCACGATCACGCCGTGAACTGGGCGCGGGCCAGCCGGGCGGTGCTGGCGGAACGCTTCGTCTCCACGCTCGGCGGCGAGGCCCGTCGCCTGCTGGATGCCGGGCACAACAACATCTCGTGCCGCAATGTGGACGGGGAAACGGCCTGGCTCCATCGCAAAGGCGCCGCGCCGTCGGACAAAGGTCCGCTCGTCATTCCCGGTTCGCGCGGGACGTTGAGCTACCTCGTGCAACCCATCGGCGACGGCGCTTCCCATGCGTGGTCGCTGGCGCACGGGGCGGGCCGCAAGTGGACGCGCAGCGAGAGCCGGCAGCGCGTGCGCGAGCGGTTCCACCACGATGAACTGGCGCAAACGGCGCTCGGCGGGCGCGTCATCTGCGAAGAGCGCGACCTGCTCTACGAGGAGGCGCCGATGGCGTACAAGAACATCGGGGTCGTCATCGATGATCTCGTCGAAGCCGGGCTCATCACCGTGATCGCCACGTTGCGCCCGCTGCTGACCTACAAGAGGCGAAAGCAGCGCCGGTGAGTTCCGGGCGTCCGGGCCTCGGATGAAACCATGTCCGAAGCCCGGATTGCCCGGCGGAAACCATTTCAACAAAGACCAGACACCTCGGATCGTTTGACCGTCGCGGCCTTGACACCCCATTCGGCTTCGGTCACAACGTTCGCACCGGCAACCCAGGCTCCGTTTCGGCATGATGGCTTGTCGGCATCGATCGACGTGTGTGTGGCATCAATGATTTCAGGACCAGTGTGGCAGGGACGCCTCGAATGGCGGCGGGCGGCCGTTTTCCAGCGGTGTTTCGTGGAGGAATTTGCTTTTTCCATTCTCTGGTTGCGCGAGACAAAATCTGGACGCTTTTGCGCCGGAGAAGGTCTGGACAAGTTGTCATCCGATCGTCACACTCGCCCCTCGCAATCACTCTGAACCCATTTAATTGATAAGGACACCACGATGACAGATTGGCTTGGATGGTTCATGCAAGGCGACTACGGGTCGGCTCCGCCCAACTGGCCTGCGTATCTCCTCGGATTGCTGCTCGCCTTCGCGGGCGGCCAGACGATCGCATGGGTTTACATGATGACGCACTCGGGCCTCTCCTATTCGCGCTCGTTCGTCAACGCGCTCATCATCATGCCGCTGGTGACCTGCCTCGTCATGATGGTCCTCTCGAACAACCTCGTGACGGCGTTCGGCATGATGGCGGTCTTCGCCATCGTCCGCTTCCGTAACATCCTTCGCGACACGCTGGACACCTCCTACGTCCTGATCGTCATCGTGCTGGGCATGGCGACGGGGACGCAGAAGTTCGCCAGCGCCATACTCGGCGTGTTCCTCTCCTCGTTCGCGTTGATTTACTTGTGGTATACCTCCTTCGGCAGCCGCCATCGTTATGACCTGATCGTGAACCTGCACTGGTCGCGCTCCGTCAAGGAATTGCTCGACCTGCGCCGCGTGCTGGACCGCCACAGCTGGAAGGCGCATCTGGCCAGCCAGCGCTCCCACGAAGGCTACGAGGGCACCGACCTTTCCTACCGTTTGCTTCTGCGCGATTCTAACCGCGTGGAAGATCTCCTCACTGAACTGCGCCAGATCACCGGTGTCTCCCGTGTCACCAGCATGCTGGCCGAAGACGAATCTGAATTGTGACCATGGAAAAAGACAAACTTCCCCCGATTCCGACTCCTGCTTCCCAACGCTGGCGGGAGTTTCGCATCCAGTTCCTGCCCTTCCTGGTGTTCGCCGGGATATTGGTGGGCATCGTCTATCTCTGGCGCGGATACGTTCAGCCGATTGGTGTCATCGGCTTCGCCGACACCAACGTGGTGAACGTGACCACGCTGCAGGACGGCGTCATCTCGGAGATGCTGGTGGAGCGCTTCCAGTATGTGAAGGCCGGCCAGCCGATCGCCGTGGTGATGAACACCGATCCGGAACTCGTGAAGGCCCAGATCGAGAGCGCCCAGTCCGACATCAGGATGATGCAGGCACGAACGAAGGTGGACATCGACCGGACGGCCCAGGCCTTCCAGGAGTTCAAGCAGGACTATTTCAAGCAGAAGATCGCTCAGGCCACCGACCAGGTGAACTGGATAAACGCCTCCAATCAGTTCCTCCGCGCTGAATCACTCTACAAACAAGGCAGCGGCCCGCTGGCCGACGTGGATAGCACACGCGCCGAACGCGACGCCTACGCCGCCGCCATTGAGGAGCGCGGAAAGCAGATTGAAGAGCTTGGGAAATCACTGGCCGTCCTGGAGAAGGAACGCCAGTCCGAGAGCACCGATGCGATCAACCCGTTCCTCGATGGCGTGGAGAAGAAGGCGAAGGAACTCGATCTGATGTTGAAGCCGAGCACCTTGAAGGCTCCGATCAGCGGCATGGTCAGCCTGGTTCAACACGTCGCCGGCGAACGCGTCCTGCGCGGCATGCCTGTCATTTCCATCAGCGACCCGGAGGCGCGCCGCATCATCGGTTATGTCCGCCAGCCGGTGATGGATGTTCCGACGACCAATGACTTTGTCCGCATCACCCGCAGCTCGCAGCCGCGCCAGTCCGGTCGCGGGCAGGTTCTTCACATTGGCGCGGCGTTGGAGCCGATCAATCCGGCTTTGCTTTCGGCGGATTCCACCCGCCAGGAAGTTGGACTGCCCATCGTGGTCAGCGTGCCGCAGGGCATCCAACTGCTTCCGGGCGAATACGTGAGCCTGAACATCGAGCGGGCTCCCCGCCACTGAAGCTATCCGCGTTTTTCACCAGGGCGCCGGAATTTTTTCCGGCGCCTTTTCTTTTGGCGCGATGCCTTCGATGGCCAGCAAGCGGCGCTTCCAATCCAGTCCGCCGGAGAAACCGCCCGTCCTCCCGCCGGAAGCCAGCACGCGATGGCAGGGGACGAGAACCGGAATCGGGTTGGCGCCACAGGCGCCGCCGACCGCGCGGGACGCCGAGGGCTGCCCCACGGCGCGGGCGATTTCGCCGTAGCTCGCGGTCCGGCCCGGCGGTATCCGCAGCAGGGCATGCCAGACTCGTTGTCTGAACCCGGAGTGGCCCGTCCAGTCAAGCGGCGGGAGCGGCGGCGGAATTCGCCCCGCCAGCACGGCCGTCAGCGCTTCGCGGGTTTGGAGCAGCCAGCGGTGTTGTTCCGCGGTCAATGAGCCGCCAGGATCGCCGGTCGGCAGCCCGCCGTCGCTTTCTGGAAAGTGGATCTCCCGGAGCCCGCGCGGGCTGAACAGCGCGGTGAACAGTCCTTCGGAGGTCAAGATTTCCACCGGAATGCCCACGCTATTTCCGTTTCCAGACCAGCGCGGCGGTAATCCCCAGGACGACGATGAGGACGCCCAGCACGGTCAGAAGGGAGATGCCGGAGTTTGCCATGAATCAACGGCGCCCGATGACAAAGGCAATCAAGCCCCAAAGGATCAGCACCAGAAAGGCGGCGAAGAACAGGAAGCGATTCCGCGCGACGCGTTTCTCATAACGCAAAGGACGCAACCCTTGAATG
>JBDHQG010000393.1:0-4686 GCA_039806925.1 Limisphaerales bacterium | reverse complement strand
GCTCGTTGACCGCGGCATGGAACATCACCTCGTTGAAAACCACGACGCTGTCCGCGCGCACGGAAGCCACGCCCGCGAGAGCGGCCGCGGCGAAGACCGGCGCGCGGCGCGTCACCGGGATGAGTTTGAAACGCAGGAAATCTCGAAACGCCGAGAGCTGGGCGCAGGAGAACGCACACAGACCAGTGGTTGCCGGGGACATTGCAAAACAAGGTAGGGACGGGACCGCGAAAAGGTATCCCCCCGAATGGGGGTAAGACGCACCAAAGCCCTCGAAACCTTGCGGTTTCAGCGACGAAACTTCATCGCCGCCTCCGTGCGGGAACGCACATGGAGCTTGCTGTAAATCGTCTTGAGATAGCCTCGCACCGTCTCGGCGCTGAGTCCCAGCGCGTCGGCGATTTCCTTGTTCGTGTAGCCGCGCGAGACGTATTCCAGCACGTCCGTCTCGCGCTTCGACAAGTTCTCCGCCGGCTTGTCGGACGGCCCCTGACGCCGGAACGATTGCACAACCTTCCGCGCGATGTAGCTCGACATCGGCGCGCCGCCGCGATGCACGTCTTCAATCGCGTGCAGAATCTCCATCGACGTCGAGCGCTTCAGCAGATAACCCGCCGCACCCATCTGCAACGCCTGGAAGATCCGGTCGCTGTCGTCGTACACCGTCAGCATCACGACCTGCGTGTCCGGCGCGACGCCCTTGAGCTGGCGCACACATTCCACACCGGAGATGCCCGGCAGATTGATGTCCATCAGCACGACATCGAACGCGCGCCGCGGCAGCTCCCCCAGCGCCTGCTCGCCCGAGGAAAACGTCGCCGCGCACTCGAAGCCCTTCGCCTCCCCGACCAACCGCGCCAGGTTCTCGCGCACCTGCTCGTCGTCTTCCACAATGGCCACGCGAATGTTCATGACGCGCCGCCCTTCCCTGATGGGAGCGGCAACCGCAACGCCACCGTCGTTCCTTCGCCCGAGCTTTTCAGCTCGAACCGCCCGCCGAGCTGCTCGATGCGCCGGCGGATGTTGCCCAGGCCATCGTGCTCCACGCCTGTGCTGGCCTGGATGCCACACCCGTTGTCCTCAATCGAAAGATTCAGTTCGCCGTTTGTCATGCTGAGGCGCAGCCAGACTTCGCTCGCGCCGGAATGTCGGACGACATTGTTGAGCGCCTCCTTCACCGCAAGAAACAAATGATGCCTCGCCTCGGTGGTAATCGGATGCTCCGGCAGGTCCGCCGGAATATCCAGCCGGCAACGAATCGTCGTCGGTCGCAGAAACTCCTCCGCGAACTGCGAGACATAGTTGGCGAAATGATCGAGCGAATCGTTGCGCGGGTTCACCGCCCACACGATGGCGTCCATCGCCCGCACTGCTTCGCGCGCCGTCACCGAAATCTTTCCCAAGTCCGCCGCGACCTCTTCCGGATTGCCGCGATGCTTCTGGCCGACCTCCGTCAACAGCGCAATGCGCGTCAGGTTTGCGCCCAGCTCATCGTGAATATCCTGCGCGATGCGGGTGCGCTCCTTCTCAACGGCGTGCTGCTCTTCGAGACGACGCAGCTTCCGGCGCAAACGTCGCACCGCGATGGTCCGCAACAGCCAGCCACCGCCACCGACAAGAGCCGCCACGGCCAGAGATCGGAACCACCACGTCTGCCAGAAGTGCGGCTGCACCACGAGGCTGACCATCGCGCCCGCTTCGTTCCACACGCCGTCGTTGTTGCAGGCGGTCACGCGGAACTGATACCGGCCGGGCGGCAGATGCGTGTAAGCGGCGACGCGCTGAGAACCGCCGCCCACCCACTCCTTCTCCAACGCGTCGAGCCGGTACTTGAACCGGTTTCGCTCCGGCGCCACCAGGCTCAACGCCGCGAAACGAAACTCCACGCGCTGCACGCCGGGCGCCAGTTCCAACTCCGGCATCGGCTCCCCTCCGCGCATCACCACCGCGCCATCGACTTGCACTTCGTCTATTACCACGGGCGGCGACAACTCGTTCGGCGTGATGTTCGCGGGATCGACCATCACCAGCCCCTTCACCGTCGAGAACCACAGCCTGCCGTCGCGCGTCTTGAGCCCCGCCGGATGAAATCCTCCCGTGCATTCGAGGCTCTCCATCCCCTCGGCGCGACCGTAGGAAATGGCGTTCACCGTTTGCGCCCGTCCGGCCATCACCGCATCAAACTCGCGCACCGCGACGCGGAAGATGCCCTGATTGCAGCCGAACCACAGGTTCCCCAAATCATCCGCCACGATTTGTGAAATGACCTCGTCCGGCAAACCATGCGCCTTGGTGAACGCCGAAACCTTCCCGCCCTCCATGCGCGCCAGCCCGCCACCCGTTCCGATCCACAACACGCCGCCGGCATCCCGATGCAGCGTGCGCACGAAATCACTCGGCAATCCTTCGCGCCGCGTCATCGACGTGACTTGCCCGTCCTGAAGTTTGCGCAAGCCCGCGCCGCCCGTTCCGATCCACAAACGACTCCCTGATTCGCCGAGCAGCGTCGTCACCGGAACCGACCAGCGATCCTTCTCCAAAATTTCATCCGCCATGCTTCCGCCGCGAAACGACTTCACCGCGCCGGACATTGTCCCCAGCCACAACCCTCCACGGCCATCCTCGCACAACGCGGTCACCGGATCGTCGTTGCCCGGACGCGCGACCGGAACGCTCCTCACCGACTTGCCACGAATCTCGAACAACCCGCCGCCCCACGTCCCGGCCCAGACCGCGCCGTCACGCGCCGCGAGCAACGACCAGATGCACTCGTTATCGAGCACATAGTTCGCGTAGAGCGGACGAAACACGCCATCGCGCCGCACGGTGAGCCCACCACAATTCGATCCAATCCAAAGCGTGCCCTCCGCATCTTCCGCGAGCGACATCACGACATTGTGCGCGAGGCCATCGCGCGTCGTGAAGGTCGTCACCTTGCGCGGCTTCACGCGATTCAATCCTCCGCCCACCGTCCCCACCCACAAGCTGCCCTCGCGATCCTCGAAGACGCAGCGCACAGAATTGTCCGAAAGCCCCTCCTGTGTCGTCACGGAAATGAACTGCCCGCCGCGCAACCGCCGCAAGCCGCCGTTCGCCGTGCCCGCCCAGACATCGCCGTTGCGTGTTTCGCACAAGGTCCACACCGCTTCCAGCAACTGGCCCGGCTGCTCGCGAAAGACATGCACCACGTCATTGCTCACCGCGCCGAGGTAACCGTTCGCGCCGCCGAACCAAACCTGTCCCGAACGTCCCGCCTCCGCCGCCAGCACGCTGCTGAACGAGCTGGGCTCCGCGTTCGTGGGCCGCGCCAGCGTGCCATCGTCGCGCTGCAACAACAGTTGATTCGCCGCCACCACCCACAGCGAGTTGCTCCGGCCCACGCACGCGGCAACCACGGGAGACGGCGTGGCGGCGGCCTTGATCAATTTTCCATCGCGCCAGCAATCAAGCCCGGCAGGCGTGCCAATCCAAATCTGCCCGCGTTCGTCCTCGGCCAGCGCCGTCACCGAGTCGGACGCCAGCCCATCGCGACGCGTCAGCGGTTGAAACTTTCCGTCCCGCAACTGCACCAAACCCGCGCCTTCCATTCCGATCCATAGAGCGCCATCCCGCGCGGCGAGCAACGACAACACACGCGGCCCCGGCAGCGCCGAGCCTTCACCGAACACTTGAAAGCGGATGCCATCGAACCGCGCCAGCCCGTTCAACGTGCCGATCCACACATAACCATCCCGCGTCTGCTGAATCGCCGTGACCGTGTTGCCGGGCAGGCCGTCCGCTGTCTGCCAGACATCGATGCGATACTCGCTCGACGCCACTCCCGCGTCGCCAGACAGCGTCGTGCCCACCGGGGCGAAACGGTTGAGGATCGAGCGCGTGATCGAACCGCCTGCGAACGATTGGGCGCCCGCCGGCAACGGCTCGCGATCCGCGGACGACGCCACCATGCGCCATTGATTCGTCTCCGTGGCGACCTGGATTTCGTACTGCGTAGCCAGTCGGTCGATGAAATTGCCCTCGCGGTCGCGGCCCCAGACGATCTTGCGAAGGCGCATCACCTCCGGCAATTCGATCTGCGCCCACGCGCCCGAAGTTCGATCCGCGATCCAGCTCCGGCTGTTGCCGTAGCGCCCGTCGTTGATGCCCTCGACCTGATGAATCGCATAGCCCGGCAACAAGCCTGAAGCCGTCGCCCGCGCGCCGTTCATCGCCAGCGCCACATTGCCGCGCGACTCGTCCTCCGAGTACACCTCCAGTTCATCCAGACACGGCTCGCCACGATTCGTCGCGCGTACGATGAAACGCACGAACCTCGCCTCCACAGGGGCAAACTCCTCCACGTTCCGCCGCGGATGCACCGGCTCGCGCAACGCGGCGGACGCCGGAAGCACGCCCGCCAGCAACAGCAGCGCGATCCCAAATGGGTTTCGAGGAAGCATTGGTCGGCAGAGGATAGGCTTCGTTTCGCGCGACGTAAACAAGGACGAGAATTTGGAACCATCCGGAGGCGCCCCAATTTTAATAGTTTGCATCGCACTTCCTCATTGTGAAACCACGCGCTGGATGATGCAAAATGGCGCGTTAAGGGCGACACACAGCCCACCATTCAGAAGTTGTAGCCATGAATGTCATTCCTTTCGCCCGTCGGCAACTGGCAGACGTTGACGACCTTCACCCTCAGCAACG